>JAUNOO010000062.1 GCA_030531095.1 Bacteroidales bacterium | reverse complement strand
AGGACTAATTTTCAAAAGCTCAGGACTATTTTTAGAGAGGGTTGGGCTATGCAACCCAAACAAAAAACCGCCCGGAGGCATTTGACCTTGGGCGGTTAAGGGGATTATCGCGTTGTGGAGTTGCGGCGCTTAGAGCCCCAACTGCTTTGAGATTTCGAGCATTCGGCGAATGGGCTTCACTGCGTTCTGGGCGACGTCGGCAGGAACGTGGACAGTGGGCCATTCGTAGCGCAGGCTGTTGTAGACTTTCGCCAACGTGATGAGGCGCATGAAGTTGCACTCGTTGCAACCGCAGGTGCTGTCGTCGGGAGGTACGGGGATGAAGGTCTTCTGAGGCGCCTGGCGCTGCATTTCGTGGAGGATGCCGCTCTCGGTGACGACGAGGAAGGTGTCGGCGTCGCTGTTGACGGCGTATTTGAGCAAGGCAGCGGTGGAGCCTACCACGTCGGCGAGCTTCACGATGGGGCTCTTGCACTCGGGATGGACAAGGACTTTGGCGGTGGGGTAGTCTGCCTTCAGCGCCACAAGTTTCTCCACCGAGAAGCGCTCGTGGACGTGACACGCGCCGTTCCAGAGCAACATATCTCTGCCGGTGATGGAGTTGATGTAAGCGCCAAGGTTGCGGTCAGGGCCGAAGATGAGGGGCTGGTCCTTGGGAAAGCTCTCCACGATTTGGCGCGCGTTGCTGGAGGTGACGACCACGTCGGTGACCGCCTTTGTGGCTGCCGACGTGTTGACGTAGGAGATGACTTTGTGGTCGGGATGGGCCTTGACGAAGGCGGCAAACTCGTCGGCGGGGCAGCTCTCGGCAAGCGAGCAGGTGGCGTTGAGGTCGGGAATGAGCACCTTCTTGTCGGGGCAGAGAATTTTGTCGGTCTCCGCCATGAAGTGGACGCCGCACATGACAATGATGGCGGCATCGGTGGTGGCGGCTTTCTGCGCCAGGGCGAGACTGTCGCCCACGAAGTCGGCGATGTCCTGCAAGTCGCCCTCGGTGTAGTAGTGGGCGAGGATAACGGCGTTCTTTTCCTTACAGAGTCGGCGGATTTCGGTCTTCAGGTCAATGCCTTCGGGAATGGGTTCGTCGATATAACCTTTTGATTTCCACGAGTCTTTTACTTCAGTCATTGTTATGCCTCCTGATATGGGGTTTAAATTTGGTGCAAAATTACTGCACGCCAGTGAATTTGCCAAATATATTGGATAAATTCCGCGAAGGGCGGGCGAAGGGCGCTGTCTGCAAGGCAGAAGCTTTTACGGCAGAGCGGCGCAGCGTCAGTTCGTGCCCAGCGCGCCGAGGTCGTCGTATGCCGTCTGGAGATAGGCGTTGGCAGCATCGGCACGGTCACTGCTCGGTGTAGGTTCGTCGCGGAGAATGGTCTGGGGCTGGGTGATGAGGTTGACGGACGTGACTCCCGTGGTGTCGCGGTACATTATGCCTTCCGTCCAGACGTGATAGGCAGAGGGACGCGTATAGGTGCGGCTCAGCACGTCGCGGCTGAAGCGGAAATCGTCGTGCGGCAGACCGAGTTGCCCGAGGAGGGTGGCGGGGAGGTCGCTCTGGTTGCAAATGAGGTCGACGCGGCGCGGCGCTTTGACAGCTCCGCCCGTCCAGATGAGGGGAATGTGGCTGCGGCGCGGGTCGCTGTCGGACAGACCTTCGGGATAACCTATGCCGTGGTCGGGGAGGAGAATGATGAGTGTGTGCTGCCACTGCGGCGTCTGGCGGAAGCGCTCTATGAAGCGACCGATGCAGTCGTCGAGATAGGCGAAAGCGTTGGCAACGGTGTCGCCGTGGATGCGGCTATAGGGCACGCCCCAAGGTTCGTGGCTGGCAAGGGTGAGGAAACCCGTGTGCCAGGGGCGGTCGGTGGGTTTCTGGGTGATGAGGTCGAAGAGGCGGTCGAAGGTGATGCCGTCGGTGACGCCCCAGTTGTGGGTGCGGCGCTCTTCGGCGCTGAACGACGTGTCGCCGTAGGTCTGTTCGTAGCCCGTGGCGAGGAGGTAGCCGTTGGTGTTGGTGAAGTTGATGTCGCCGCCGTAGAGGAAATCGGTGGAGTAGCCTGCGGCGCGCAACGAGGCGGCGATGCCGGGCAGGGCGGTGTAGCGCACGGGCATTTTCATCACACTGGCATCGGGAAAGGCGGGATAGCCGCTAAGGCTGGAGAGCGTGCCGCGGTCGGTGCGGAAGGAATTGGCGTAGCACTGGCTGAAGAAGACGCCCTCGCGTGCCAGGCGGTTGAGATTGGGCGTGATGGTGGAGTCGGCCTCGGGGTCGACGGCGTTGACCAACGTGCCGCCGCAGCCTTCCATAATAATAATGAGTACGTTGGGGCGGGAGGTATTGAGCAACGAGTCGGGACTGACGGAGGAGGTGGTGAAGCCCAGCGTGGAGAATATGCGTTCGCGCTCGGATTCAGAAAAATAATTGTGCGACTTGGCGAAATCGCGAGTCTTGAAAAGGGAGGAGAATATGCTGAAAGCGGGATTGACGGCGGCATGATTGAGCGTCTGCTCGGCACTGTAGTAGACCATGCCGACATTGGCGGTAGATTTTCCCACACCACCCCTGATGCAGAGGAAAAGCACGCCGCCAAGTACCAGTGCGCCGAGCGAAATGGGCAATTTGAGGCGGCAGGGGGGCAACTCTTTCGGGAAGAGGCGCAGGAGGAGGAAAAAGAGGGCGAGACCGAGGACGAGAATGACGGCGACAACGCCTATCATATAGCCGAAGGAGACGCTGGCGGCTGCGCCACGGGGCGAATCGATGTAGTTGAACACCGTGCCGTCGAGGGGGAAGCCCCAAAAGGCGTAGAGGCAAACGTTGGCGACGAGGATGACGGCGAGCAGGGCAGAGACGATGCCGACGTAGACGTTATAGCCCGTGCGGAAACGGGGAACGCGCACCCATACGGAGACGAGCAACGCCAGCCAGAGGGGCGCGGAGAGGTAGGCGGACGTGGCGAGGTCGAGTGGAAGGCCGTGCCACATCACTGCGAAATAGTCCGCCACGCCCGACCAGCCTTGCAGCAGGAGGAAGCAGGGCTTGGACAGGAGGAACACGACGAGGATGGCGGCGTAGAACTTCAACAGAAAGAACAAGCGAGGGAATGGGGCTTTGGAGAACATCGGTTTTGTGGGATTTTTGGGGAGAGAAGACTTTTTGGAGCTAAAATTTTTCTCTCTCAATTTTATTTCTCTGAAAAGAGGGTCTATGTATTTCGTTTTTGTTTGGGGAGAAGTGCTTTTTATTTTGGCAGAAGTGTATTTCGTTTTTATAGAAGCACTTCTCACGCGTCAGCATTCCGCCAGTGCAGGAGATGTACGCCCCAGAGCGTCTGCGCCTCGCGGATGACGCCGACGGGCATGCGGGGAATGGGCACGCCGCTGCCGAGGACTTTGGCGGAAATCTCCTCCCACGCTTCGTCCCACAGACCGCGGTCGATGAACGACTGGAGGGTCTGCTGACCGCCCTCGACGAGGAGCGACTGGATGCCGCGGCGGTGAAGGGCGACGAGCATCGTGTCGATGTCGGCGTAGGCTGTGAATCCGGCGGGAAGTTCGCCTTCTGCCACTTCGCCGAGAACCACGCGGAGCGGCTCAGGGCCTGCCCAGTGGCGGACGGTGAGCGAGGGGCGGTCGAGGCGGAGGGTGTTGTGGCCCACAAGAATGGCCTGATGAAGGGTGCGTAGGCGATGGACGCGCATGAGGGTGTGGGGCGTGGAAAGGGCAGCGGCGCGTTTGGGCTGGACTTCTGCGGCGGACGCTTCGTCCTTTTCTGCAGCTGCTTCGTCTTCTTGGGTGTCTGTTTCGTCTTCCTCAACGTCGTCAATGTCCTGTCGCCAAGTGTCGAGGAAACCGTCGGCGGAGCCTGCCCATTTGAGCGTGATGTAGGGGCGACCCTGGGTGTGGAAGGTGATGAAACGGCGGTTGAGCGCGAGGCATTCTTCTTCCAGAACGCCCACTGTGACCTCAACGCCGGCTTGCCGCAAAATCTCGATGCCGCGACCCGAAACGCGGGCGAAGGGGTCGATGCATCCCACGACGACGCGGGGAATGCCGGTGCGCACGATGAGTTCGGCGCAAGGCGGCGTGCGGCCGTAGTGGGCACATGGCTCGAGGCTCACGTACATGGTGCTGCGGCTGAGCAAAGGGCGGTCGGAAGGGCGCACAGAACCGATGGCATTGACCTCGGCATGACCTTCGCCGCAACGTATATGGTAGCCCTCGCCGATGATGCGGCCGTCGCACACAATGACCGCGCCGACCATTGGATTTGGCGCCGCGCCAAGCCGTCCGCAAGCCGCAAGCTGCAAACAGCGGCGCATCCATTTCTCGTTTTCAGCCACTCCCCCCGGAGTGGGATTTGAAGTATTTTCGTAATTTTGCATGAGTATGTCACCTATATATAGTGAACTGCGCGACGCATTGCTTCCGCGCTACGATGCCCGCGAAGCCCGTGCGGTAGCCCTCCTCGTACTGGAGGACGCGTTCGGTGTGCCGCGCATGGACGTCTATGCCGACAAAGTTAGGCATTTTTCGGAAGAAGAGCGCCGCCGCCTGCAAAATATCTTGCAGCGTCTGGCAGCAGGCGAACCGGTGCAATACGTGCTGGGGCGCGCCGCTTTCTGCGGCATGAACCTGCGCGTCACGCCCGCCACCCTCATCCCCCGCCCCGAAACGGCAGAACTGGTAGACGCCGCCGAAGCGCTTTGCGAAAAAATATTGGAAACCCTTCACGCCGACCATAAACCGCTCCAAATCCTCGACGCCGGCACAGGCAGCGGCTGCATCGCCCTGGCGCTGGCGCAACGCCTCCCAGACGCAAAAGTGGAAGCATGGGACATATCGTCCGAAGCCCTCGACGTGGCGCGACAAAACGCTGCCGAGCAGAACATACATATCGACTTTCAGCAACGCGACATTCTTGATGAAGCCGCAAACTGCTCCACCGAGCCCGTCAATCCCTCCACTTATATATCTGACGATGAAATAAAATCTATTTCTGAAAAGTCTTCTATATCTGAAGCTGAAATAAAATCCGTTTCTGAAAAGTCTTCTCCCCATTACCACCTCATCGTAAGCAACCCGCCCTACATCGCCGAGCGCGAGCGCCCCGACATGGCAGCCCACGTACTCGACTACGAGCCCCACACAGCCCTCTTCGTCCCCGACGACGACCCGCTCCGTTTCTACCGCGCCCTCGCCCATATCGCCCGCCGCACTCTCCACCCTGGCGGTGCCCTCGCCGTCGAAATAAACCAAGCCTACGGCACCGAAACGCTGCAACTCTTCGCCGCCACCGGCTTCACGTCGCTCACCCTCCTCAAGGACGCCTTCGGCCGCGACCGCATCGTGACCGCCCGCCTACCATCTACCTCGGCATAACAAATTTCCTACTCATTCCCCGCAGATGGACAAATTGAACAAAGCGCAACGCCACCGCTGCATGGCGGCTATCAAGAGCAAGAACACGAAACCAGAAATACTGGTGCGGAAGTTCCTGTTCAGCCGCGGCTTCCGCTATCGGCTAAACCATCCGCGTCTGCCAGGTCACCCCGACTTGGTGCTCAGAAAATACCGCACGGTCATATTCGTGAACGGCTGTTTCTGGCACGGCCACGAAAATTGCCGCTACTTCGTCATGCCAAAAACAAACACTGCCTTCTGGCAAGCCAAAATTGCCCGCAACCGCGCCCGCGACGCGGAGGACCGCCTCAAAATCAGCGCCCTTGGCTGGCATTGCATCACAATCTGGGAATGCCAACTGCGCAGTGACCGCCGCACCGAAACGCTGACGGCACTAGAGTACACGCTCAACCACCTTTTCCTCCACGACCGCTCCCTCCCCTTCACCGCCCCTGCCGAATCCCAAACCCCAATGGCGGCAGAGCCCAAAACGGCGTATGGAGAACGACGGGAATGACTTTCAAATCCTACCTTTATGGGCACAACTTAAAGGTTAAAGGGACTCTAGTAGAACAATCAAAAAATAGTCCTGAGCTATTGAAAATTAGTCCTGAGTTTTTTGAAAAAAGTCCTGAGCTTTTCGGTAATTAGCTCAGGACTTTTTTAATTTAGCACTGGACTTTTTCAGAACCATCTGGCGCGGGGTCTGAAAGTTCAAGAAAAAAGGTAGAGGTGGCAAAGAGTGACAGCCGCGCCTCAAGAAAAAAGATTGGGATTTCACTGGGGGAATTTGGCGGACGAGGGGCAGAGGTTTTCAACGCGGGGATTGATTTTCCACACCCCGATTGTTTTTCTTTATTTACATAGGTGTTTTCTTTGTTTAGGAGGTGAAGAAAAAATATGTGTGTGATTATTGGCGGTGGAATGTGTGGATAGTTTTTCGGGCAAAAGCTTGGTCATTTCGTTATCCACATTTGGGGTGGATTTGTGCGCACTGTTGTGCACAGGTTCTTTGGGGTGCGGCGTGGGTGGTGGTCAGTAGTTTGGAGGGAGTGGGGGCAGATTTGTCCACATGGTGTGGAAAAGTTTTAGGGGGCTGAAAAAAGTTTGGCGGGGCTGGTGAAAAACTATGGAAAAACGGAGGATGGCGCTGTGGAATGCGGTGGGTAAATGGGTTTCGGCGGACGGCGGCGGGCGGGGATAGTTTTGAGCATCGTTTTCAACTGGTTTTTCCACTGGTTATCCACAGGGTGGTTTGGGCATCGGGGGTATAGGTTTGTGGGGGCGGGATGAAGTGTTTTTTTCACGCTGGCAGGATGTGGAGGAGACGGAAGGAGGTGGTTGAAGGGCGCGGCGGGTTTGTGTGTTTTAGGTATTGGGCGGGGCGGTTTTCTGGTGATGAAATGGGGCGGCGAGTGGTTTGGGGCGGTTTTCGTAACTACATATAGGGATTATTTGAGGCGGGGCGTGAGTGGTGGGCTGAAAGGCGAATCATACGGGGTCGGGAGAATTTCACCACAAATGGGTATTGCGGACGCGCGGGCTTTTCAGTTACTTTGCAGTCGGTAAAAACTAAGTGGATTTCATCCGTTTAACAAACACTTAACTCGAAAAATTATGACAGGAATTTTCTATGGCAGCACTACGGGTGCTACCGAACAAGTGGCTTCCGACATCGCCCAGCAGTTGGGCGTTGAGGCTGGCGACATTCACAACGTGGGCGAATCGTCGGCAGACGACGTTGAGGCTTACGACGTTCTTTTGCTGGGTTCCTCAACGTGGGGCGCCGGCGACTTGCAGGACGACTGGTACGACTTTCTCGACAACCTGAAGGGCAAGGACCTGACGGGCAAGAAGGTGGGTCTCTTTGGCTGCGGCGACAGTGGTTCGTATCCCGACACGTTCTGCGGCGCACTGGGTCAGATTTACGACGCGCTCCAGGGTACTGGTGCAACCTTCATCGGCGCTTATGCCCCTGAGGACTACGACGTGACCGACTCGGACGTATGCCGCGACGGCGAGTTCGTGGGTCTTGCCATCGACGAGAGCGAGCCCGAGAAGTCGGACGCCCGCACGGCAAAATGGTGCCAACTCATTAAGGAAGCATAAGCCATGAGTGCCGAGGACTTCAACCGCTTCGACTCGATGAAACTCTTCATGCATCAGATTTACGAGTTTCGTAAGGGCGTGCGCAACCTCGTGTTGTGTACAATGTGCCCCACTTGCGCTGCCATCCTGCGCGAGCGTCTCGACACGCTGAAGATAGACCATCTGACGCAGCCCGTTTCGGACAAGAAGGTCAACCTTTACTTCGGTGACAAGTTGTGCCTTGAAGCAGTGAAGACCTTCGTACACAAACCCCTCAGCCAGCTCACGCCTGCCGAGGATTTCATGCTCGGCGCCATGCTGGGCTACGACATCCGCCAGCAGTGCAAGCGCTTTTGCCAGCGCAGCCGCGCCATCTGACACGTGTATGCCTCCGGGCATGTGGAATGCGTGTTCTATTTTTTCATAAGTAAACCTCGTTTGATTCTATCCTCGCCTGCAAGCATTTGTATGGTCGGGGTGGGCGAAGCAAACGGGGTTTTTTCTTTTTGCGCCCCGCGGCAGAGCGACGGGAGGCAGTGCGGAGGAGCGCCGTCAGGGTGCGCGCTGCACAAAAATCGGGCGCGGACGGGCTTCTATTCCACGGCTTTGCATTATCTTTGTGAGCGAATTTTCAAAAGAAACTACACGCACCTCCACTCATGAAGAGAATTTTTTCAGTCCTTGCCCTGCTGTGCCTACTCGTCACCGCCGCTGTGGCGCAGGTCAGTTTCAGCGTAAGCTACAAGCGCGTCAGTCCCACCGAACTCGACATCGTCTTCACCGGTACCATCCAGCCCGGCTGGCACGTCTATTCCACCACGCTCGACCCCGGCGGCCCCAATCCCACCACTTTCAACGTCGACAAACTGGTGGGCGCGAAGCTCAAAGGCGTTCTCGTGGAGGGCGCTGGGAAACAGACGACCTTCGACGACATCTTCGAGATGAACGTGGGGGCGTTTGAGGGCACTTGCACCTTCACGCAGCGCGTGGAACTGACAGATAAGGAATACAGCATCGAGGCTTATCTGGACTATCAGGCGTGCGGCGACGGACAGTGCATCGTCGACAAATGCGAGGTGAGAAAATCGGCGTCAGACGGTCCCGCCGCCAAAGAAGAAGCGCCTGCCGCCGCGAGCAAAACGGAAAGCGCCGCGGAGACACCGCTCGTCCCCCTGCAACCTGCCGACATCGCCGTGGCAGATACGACCGCTGCGGACACCCTTGCCGCCGTGGCGACTGATACTGACGCTGCAAACGACCTCTGGGCGCCCGTCGTCGACGAACTCCGCGCCATGGGCGGCGACGCAGCCAGCGTGGCGACAAAGGCATGGTGGTACATCTTCATTCTCGGATTTCTGGGCGGATTGGTGGCGCTCTGCACGCCGTGTGTCTGGCCTATTATTCCCATGACGGTGAGCTTCTTTCTGAAACGCTCAAAGGACCGCCGCCGCGGCATTCGAGACGCTGTCATATACGGCTGCTCCATCGTGGTCATCTACGTGTTGCTGGGACTGATTATCACTTCTATCTTCGGCGCGAGCGCGCTCAATGACCTTTCCACCAACGCCATTTTCAACATTCTCTTCTTCCTGCTCCTTCTGGTCTTTGCTGCCAGTTTCTTCGGTGGTTTCGAGATAACGCTGCCCTCCTCGTGGGGCGCTGCTGTCGACAGTAAAGCAGAACGCACCACTGGTCTGCTGAGCATCTTCCTGATGGCGTTCACACTCTCGCTGGTCAGTTTCTCCTGCACCGGTCCAATCATCGGTTTCCTGCTCGTAGAAGTCGCCACCTCCGGCGGTTCGGCGCTCGCACCCACCATCGGCATGCTGGGTTTTGCGCTTGCACTGGCATTGCCCTTCACCCTCTTTGCCCTCTTCCCCGCCTGGCTGAAGAGCGCGCCCAAGAGCGGCGGCTGGCTCAACGTCGTGAAGGTGACGCTCGGCTTCCTCGAACTGGCCTTTGCGCTCAAGTTCCTCTCCGTCGCCGACCTGGCATACGGCTGGCACTTGCTCGACCGCGAAACCTTCCTGGCGCTTTGGATAGTCATATTCGCCCTCCTCGGTTTCTACCTTTTGGGCAAAATAAAATTCCCTCACGACGACGACGGCGACCACGTCAGTGTGCCGCGCTTCTTCTTGGCGCTCTGTTCCCTCGCCTTTGCCGTTTATATGGTGCCCGGACTGTGGGGCGCGCCGCTCAAGGCGGTGAGTGCCTTTGCCCCGCCCATGTCCACGCAGGACTTCAACCTCGATCCTGTCAAAGTCGAAGCCCGCTTCCAGGACTATGACGCCGGCATGGCTTATGCGCGCCAGACTGGCAAGCCCGTCATTGTGGACTTCACCGGCCACGGCTGCGTGAACTGCCGCAAAATGGAAATGGCAGTGTGGCACGACGCCAAAGTGCGCGACCTGCTCCTCGACGACTACGTCCTCATTTCGCTCTACGTGGACGACAAGACGCGCCTGCCCGAAACACTCACCGTCATCGAGGACGGCAAGGAGACGCGCCTGCGCACCGTCGGCGACAAGTGGAGCTACCTGGAACGTTCAAAGTTTGGTGCAAACGCCCAGCCCTTCTACGTCCTCCTCGACCACCAGGGCCGCCCGCTCCAACCCGCCTACACCTTCGACGAAGACGTGGACCACTTCGTCGACTTCTTGAAAAAAGGACTCGCGGCGTTTGGGAAATAATTAAGAATCGGGCTGTAGATAATAAAAATCCCGCTCAGCAACTGCCGGGCGGGATTTTTATTTTGGTGAGAATTTAAATTTCTAATTTTTAGAGCAGGCTCCACACGACGGTTAGGCCAGTCATGACGATGGCGACCATGCTCATGAGCTTCACGAGGATGTTGAGGCTGGGGCCGGAGGTGTCCTTGAACGGGTCGCCTACGGTGTCGCCCACGACGGTGGCCTTGTGAACCTCACTGCCCTTGCCGCCGTAATTGCCTTCTTCGACGTATTTCTTGGCGTTGTCCCACGCGCCGCCGGCGTTGGCCATAAAGACGGCGAGGACGAAGCCGGCGGAGAGACCGCCGATGAGCAGACCGAGGATGCCGCTCACGCCGAAAATGAGGCCCGTGACGATGGGGGCGATGATGGCGAGGAGAGAGGGAATGACCATTTCGCGCTGGGCGGCGCGGGTGGAAATCATGACGCAGCGCTCGTAGTCGGGTTCGGTGTCGCCCGTCAGGATGCCCTTAATCTCGCGGAACTGGCGGCGCACTTCGTCCACCATCTTGGAGGCGGCGCGACCTACGGCGTTCATCGTCAAGCCGCAGAAGAGGAACGCCATCATGGCACCGATGAACATGCCCGAAAGCACTTTGGGGTTCATGAGCGTCACGTCGTAGTAGTGCATGAAGTCGGCAAACGAGGCTGTGGCGGTGTCGACGGTTTGGCCTGCCACTTCGATGGTAGTCTGTCCGATGCGGATGAGGCCCACGCGCACTTCTTCCACGTAGCTAGCGAGCAGTGCCAGACCCGTGAGGGCGGCAGAACCGATGGCGAAGCCCTTGCCCGTGGCGGCGGTGGTGTTGCCCAGTGCGTCGAGCGCGTCAGTGCGTTTGCGCACCTCTTCGCCCAGTCCGCTCATTTCGGCGTTGCCGCCGGCGTTGTCGGCAATGGGACCGTAGGCGTCTGTGGCGAGGGTGATGCCCAGGGTGGAAAGCATACCGACGGCTGCCATACCTATGCCGTAGAGGCCCATCGAGATGTTGTCGAAGTCGCCGCCCGAGGCGAGCCAGAAGGAGAGGATGATGCCCACAACCACCGTGACCACGGGGATGGCGGTGGAGAGCATGCCCAAGCCGAGACCCGAGATGATGACCGTGGCTGAGCCCGTCGTACCGCTCTTGGCGATGCGCTGCGTGGGTTTGTAGGACTGAGACGTATAGTATTCGGTGGACTTGCCGATGATGACGCCCACCAGAATGCCTACTGCCACCGTGCCCGTCATGGCCCAGAGGTGCTCGATGCCGAGGAGGAGGAAAACGAAGTAGGCAGCCACGATGATGGCGGCAGAACTGATGTTTGTGCCCATAGACAGGGCGTTGAGGAGCTGTTTCTGCCCGGCTTTCTCACTGGTGCGGACGAAGAAAATGCCCATGATGGAGAGGATGATGCCCACGGCGGCAATGAGCATCGGCGCGATGACGGCGCGGAACTGCATGTCGACGTCGCCAGCGGCCATATAGGCTGCAGCGCCGAGTGCGGCCGTAGCGAGGATGGAGCCGCAATAGCTTTCGTAGAGGTCGGCTCCCATACCTGCCACGTCACCCACATTATCACCTACATTATCGGCAATG
>JAUNOO010000003.1:5847-42172 GCA_030531095.1 Bacteroidales bacterium | reverse complement strand
GTTGCTCAGAAACTTATAAAGATTGTTAAACTGAAGTGCTGCGGAATTTAGGATAAAGAACTTACAGCGTGACTTCTGGACTGCAAGCATGAGCATGGGAATCAAGTTCGGGGCAAAGCAGGAGGGTCAGTTCATAAAGGAAATAGCACAGCTCCTTCCGGGCATCAGTCTGGCAGGCGATGCCGGCGGCAGCACGATTGACCGTTCGGCGGGTATCTGGAACCTGTTCTACCGTGACCGCAAGGGCAAGCTTGACATGAACAATGAAGTGGACAGATACTTCAAGGAGTTCCTCGACAACGGCGGGCGTACCGGTATCAGCACGCTGAGCCGCAAGGATGAGTATGAGGGCAGCATGGAGACCCTGATGAAGCGCACGACCTACGGCGACTGGAATCTTGCGCGCAGAGGGATGAAAGGTCTCGTAGACCAGATAGAGAAGGCGAACGAGGGCATTGAGAACGCGACGCGTTTTGCTGTGTACATGGTGCGCCGCAGGAATGGCGCGAGCGTTGCCGAGGCTATATTTGACGCCAAGGAGGCGAGCGTGAACTTCAACATGAAGGGCAGCGGCGCGTGGGGAAATGCTTATCTCCGCACTTTTTATCTGTACTCCAACCCCGCCTTGCAGTCGTTACGTATGGTGGGGACGTGGTATGCTTCCGACCCGACCGCCACGACCGGGGCTTTAATCCGTCATGGTGCGCGCGTCGGTGCAAGACGTCTTACAGGAGCCGCCGCCCTGACGTTTGCGGCGAGCCTTGCCCTTGCCTGGGCCTGCGCAGGATGGGGCGGCGATGACGACGACGAGAGCGCATGGTACGGCTTGTCGGATTGGCAGAGGTACAACTACGTCAACATCCCCATCCCCGGTGGCGGCAGGAAGTTCCTGACGTGGTCCATACCGCAGGAAATGCGTCCGGTGTGGGCATTGGCACAGATTTCGTTCGACCACATGACCGGGCGCATCACGGGAGAGCGCGCTGCCAAGTCGGCGTTGGTGCAGCTCAACAATTACTCTCCGGTGACGCTGGTAGACGGCGGTGTGAGACATGAACCGACTGACAGCTACGCCAAGACCTTCATCAAGGCTTGGACGCCTACCATAGCGGAAGACGTCCTCGACGCGTATCTGTGGAAGGAGGACTTCCTTGGCCGCAGGATAGGCTACAGGACGGAGAACAACGAATATTCCCCCGAGTGGCAGCGCGTGGACGACAATACGCCGAAGTGGCTTGTTGAGTTGAGCCGCGGGTGGAACAACCTGACCGGAGGCCGTAACAACAGGCGCAGCGGCTGGGTCAATGAAGCGTTCAATCCGTCGGCGATATGGTTTATTGCGGAGCAGCAGGGCGGCGGTTTCTACGATATCATCAAGAAGTTTGCTGTCTGTGCCGACATGGTGCTTTCGGGCGAAGCCGACGAGATTGAGCTTCGTGACACGCCCTTTGCAAGTGCGCTTATGGTTGACGCAGGCACAGACCAATCGCGCCAGCGCGTGGTGAACGACCGCTACTGGATGCTGCGCGGTGAATATGAAACGGCGAAGCACGAGATTCAGCTTATCCGCCGCGAGCAGCGGGAAGGCAGCAGGAGCCCCGAGGAGATTGCCAAGGACATCAGTGCCATGTATGAAGATGGCTCCTTCACAAACTGGGAGGTGTTCAACAGCTACGAAAAAGACTACAAGAGATTGAGGAAGTATGCGGACGCTGCTGAGGAAAGCGGCGACAAGGCGGCTCTGAAACACTGGAACAGTCTGATTTTCGACATGAAGCGCATTGTGCTGAAGGACATTGAGAAGCGTGACGCGCTTCGGAGCGGCGAGGACGCCACGGGGCTTAACGCTGAATTGGAGGCGATGAAGTCAGACTTCCGCACGAAGGTTGAAAGTTGGAAGCAGGGTGACTGACAACCGTAAATAGTTATACAAGGTAGTGGCCGCAAGGCCATTACCTTTGCAGATAACAATAAAACGCAGATGAATATGGCAGATAGAGGCATAACCAAGGGGCGGCTGTTGAAGATGAGCCGGATAGTTCCGTCAAACCCAGCAGACGAGATAGACACGGTGAAGCGTTCCGCACTGGAGCGTGGCGACCGCAAGGCTTACGACATTCTGATGGAAGCCCAATATTATTGGACGCAGATGGACAGCTTCCGCAGAGACCGCGAGCGGAACAAGCGTTACAACTATGGCGACCAGTGGGGCGACAGAATTTGCGTGAAAGGCAAGTGGATGACCGAGGAGCAGTATATCTTGAAGCAGGGCAGCGTGCCGCTGAAGAACAACCTCATCCGCCGACTGGTGAAGAGCGTGATTGGGGTTTACCGCAGCCAGAGCAAGGAACCGACCTGCGCAGCGAGAGACCGCGACGAGCAGAAGTTGGGCGAGACGATGAGCACTATCCTCCAGTGCAACATGCAGTTGAACCGTATGCCGGATGTATATGCGCGTACGATGGAGGAGTTTCTGATAAGCGGCTTTATCGTGCACCGCAAGAGTTACGGCTGGCGCAACGGTAAGGAGGATTGCTGGACGGACTATGTGCAGCCCAACAATTTCTTCATTGACAACAACATGAAGGACTTCCGCGGCTGGGACGTGACGTTTTTGGGCGAGATGCACGACATTTCGTTCGGCCAGTTGGTGGAGCAGTTTGCGTGCAACGCCGATGACTACCACCGTTTGCGCGACATCTACAAGAACGCCGCCAACCGGGAATACATGTCGACGTATGCCGACCAGTTCGGTTACAGCCGTTCGCTGGACTACGAGTTTCTGCTTGCCAGCGAGCCCGGGCGTTGCAGGGTGATAGAGGTGTGGCGGAAGGAGCAGAAGCCGCGCTACCGCTGTCATGACTACCTTAACGGCGACATCTATAAGATTGACGAGGAGGACTACTGGCAAGAAGTGGAACGTGTGAACGCCGAGCGTCTGGCTATGGCCCGCAATTCGGGCATGGACGAGAAAGACGTGCCGCTGATTAAGGCCAGATGGTTTGTCGACGACTACTGGTATTTCTATTACCTTTCGCCTTTCGGAGACATTCTGAAAGAAGGCGAAACGCCCTACGAGCATGGCAGTTATCCCTACGTGTTCAAGGCCTATCCGTTCATTGACGGCGAGATTCACTCGTTCGTGGCTGACGTGATAGACCAGCAGCGCTATACCAACCGCCTCATTACCCTGTACGACTGGATTATGCGTGCAAGTGCGAAGGGAGTGCTGCTTGTGCCTGCTGACTGTTTGCCGGAAGGTGTGAGCATTGACGACTTCGCCGAGAGTTGGGCAGAGTTTAATGGTGTGATAACGTACGAGCCGAGCAAGAGCGGGCAAGTGCCGCAGCAGGTCGCAAACAATTCTACGAACATTGGCATTGCTGACTTGCTGAACATTCAGTTGTCGCTCTTCAAGGACATCAGCGGCGTGACCGACGCCTTGCAGGGCAAGCCCGGCTACAGCGGGGAGAGTGCCGCGCACTACAACCAGCAGACGCAGAACGCAACGATGTCGCTGCTTGACATATTGGAGAGCTTCAGCCAGTTTGTGATTGACGGCGCGTACAAGGACGTGAAGAACATGCAGCAGTTCTATGACGGCAAGAGGGTGTTCAACATTGCGGGCAAGAGCGGCGCGCAAATTGGGTACGACCCGAAGAAGATTAGGGACGTGGAATTTGACCTGACCATTACCGAGAGTACGACTACGCCCGTTTACCGCCAGATGGCGAACGAGACGCTGATGCAGTTGTGGCAGGCACAGGCCATCAGCGTGGAGCAGTTGCTTGAGAACGGCGATTTCCCCTTTGCCGACAATCTGTTGCAGAGCCTCAAGAGCCAGCAGGAGCAGTTGGCACAGGGGCAAGTGCCCGAGGGCATATCGCCGCAACTCATGCAGCAGGCGCAGAGCCAGACGGCACAGGCCGCGAATCCGCAGGCGGCGCCGATGTTGCGGCAGTATATGGGGGCGTAATGAAGACCAAGGAAAGGAGCGTAGTGATTCACTATTCTCCTTTTTACGTAATTATATTAGGTGGGTAATTAGTTATTTATTCTAATAAAGGTAACAGAGAATCGAGAAAATCAGAGTATATTTGCAATAAAATTGCAGGTATATGCCAGAAGTCCAGAATACGAAAACAACAGCTCAAGTTGAAAATGAAGTCAGCATGAATACTGATAAAAATATGAGTTCAGATACCCGGAAGGAATCTACAAGAACTTATATTGCTCAATTATATGTATGGGCATTCTTTATCGTTATTGGCGTTGTTTTTATTATAGGTGTGGTAAAATGCTTTACAGTAGACGAATATAAGGATATGCTTGTTACTGTGTCTGGGGTGCTTTCCGGGCCTCTTGGCTTTATTGTTGGTTATTATTTTAAAGCTTCAAAGGAGTAATTTATGGATAGTTATTTGATTTCATTTCGCCTAAATAATAAAGAAGATTATAGTCGAGTGTCTGAGCGTATCCGTAATTACCCTAAATGGGCACGTGTTATGGAAAATGTTTGGATTGTGTTGTGCGATTCCAAATTGACAGATGTTAGGGAAAGTGTTTCCTCAATAATAAATGAAAGTGGAGGGGCTGTATTGGTTATCAAAGTAAATCATGCAGCATGGGGAACATATTCTGTGGATAAGGATGTAACCGATTGGATGAAGGATAACCTTTGAAACAGCAGACAGAGTACTATAAAATAAATGAACGGGCTGTTTCAAAATTGACGCAGCCCGTTCCGAATATTCAGCATAATATTTTTACCACAGGGCGACTTTTCCGCCCATTCCCAAATCGAGGGTTGCGGTTCCAAATCCCAAAGCCTTGAAGACTTTGCTCATAGTTGTGAGCGTAATGATGCATTTCCCGCTTTCCAGTTTGGATATTTGCGACTTCTTCACACCTACTTTGTCTCCAAGTTCCTCTTGCGTGAGGTTCTGTTTAAGCCGTTCTTTCTTAATGGTTTCACCGATATGGTAAGCCTGCAATTCCTCTCTCAGTTTAGTTTCCATGGCATCCCTTTCAGGAGTGCCCTTTTCTCCCCAGACTTCATCTACCACCACGCTTAGCGGGGTCAAGTTTATCTTTGCCATAGCTATTTGTTTTTATCGTTGAAATATTCTTTTCTCAAAGCTTCTGCTTTCTCTATCTCCTTTTCAGGTGTTTTCTGCGTCTTTTTGACTATGCCGTGGGTTGCCACTACCAGCGCTTCCATTTCCGTGTCCCAGAAGGCGAACAGACGGTAGCATACCCCATTAAAGAGTGTCCGGAACTCCCATATTTCGGAATTGCCCAATTTCTTGAAAAGTTCCTTGTCTATTTCTCCTCCTTCAACCTTAAGGAGGTTGTAGGTTATTTTCTTTTGTGCCTTTTCAGGCAGGGAAGATATAAACTCCCTTGCCATATCCATAAAAGCCACTTTGATTTTCCGTCCGCGCATTACATCAGGTATAGAATTACGATGCTGCAAAGGTATCAAATAGTTTCCATGCGAGCAAACTTTTTCCTTATAAAATTGTCTGCTTGCCTTCATCATGCCTTCCGTATTATATGGTTGCCGCAGATACTGTTTTTCTTTTTGCCGTGAGGTGCCCTATTCTTGGCACAATTCGTGGCATATCCATTTCGTAGAAGCAGATGTGCAGTCCGATGGCACGCGTCATGAGCAGGTCGTCGTGATAGCCAGTTATGGCACCGTATGCGCCGTTTTGTTTACGTTCATATACGTAGTATTCGTCAAGGCATCGCTTGTCGCGTTCTATATAGAGGTTTTCGCGTACTGTCTTTACCAGCGATGAGATAATCATGGGCTTTGTGGAGACGTTGGTATGGAAGCCGTATTTGCGTGGCAGTCCCTGACGTATGTCCTCTTCCGACTGCTTGCGTGCATAAAGGTTCGGGTAGACGTCCTTTATTTGATTTAGGATGAAATGGGACTGGTCGCCTTCCACCTGCCGTTCTCTATCGTGTGTTTCCAGCGTGTTGCTTTCGATGACGAGGAGTGCGTTGTCGTAGAACTTCGCGATTTGTGCCGCCTTCCATGCCAGCAGGTCGATGTCGGTGTGCCCATACCATTGCGCCACGACGACGGGTTTGTCTCCGTCTATCATGAAGAGGCGGTCGAAGACCACGATAACAGACCAGTCGGCTTTAGATGAGCGTCCACCCACGTCCACCACGACGAGATAGCGGTCAGTGACTTTCTCGTCTTTGTCTATCTCTGGAAATTCCCATATCCACAGCAGCCCTTGCCTGTCGTTTGCAAACCGTACATTTTTCAGGGCTTCTTTCCCTTCGTCTCTGTCGGCATAGACTTCGCCGATACATCTCGGGTCATGACAGGAATCCTTCAGTGCATCAACCCTGTACCTGTCGAAGACGTTTTGGCCTGTATTGACGAACGCTTCGATGTCGTCAGTGGGGCATTCTGCGGCAAACAGTCCGTGGTCGGTGTATTTTGTACGCTCCTGAATGTACCAATTGATAGCTTCGAGCGTCGCGCCTTTTTCCCACAGCCACCATAAATACCTTCCGCTGTCCTTGCGGTTGGATGAGACGTTATCGTTCTCTCTATTGGCATAGAGATTGGCGGCGAAGGTTTCCAAGTTGTCAATGGGCAGAGAGTTCCATTCGATTTCAAACCACGAGACGAACAAGGACTGAAACTGCGAACCTTCATTTTTGCTTGCGTCGACGTATTCCCTGTGGAAGAAGTTGCCGGTTCCGTTTGCCGTACTCTCATATATAATCATGGTGTACGGTTTGAGAAGCACACCCGAACAGGCAGAGCGTACAATGTCTTCGGGCTTCTTGCCGTCAGTGACTTTCCACAATCCGACCTCAGAAAGGTGGACGAGGTTGTAGTCACCTCCACGGCATGAATCAGGTCGTTCCACTGTGCCAATTTTGATTTTGCAGTTGCGTTGCGGCACGCGGTGTATGCTTCCCGACTTGCCGACGCCCACCATCTTCGGTTCGTTTTCATCGTATTTTTCGCCGAGACGGTGCAGCATTTCGACCGGGTAGCGCGAAATCATGCGGTCGAACATGTCCTTGATTTCGTCTGTGGCAGTACCCTGATGTGCGATGATTAGCGAGTTCAGTCCGACTTTGTGCATGAGCTGCAACCATGCCATGTAGAGCTGTGATGTGGTGGAGCCGCCCCATTGTCGTGCCTTGAGAAGTACAAGACGTATGGGCTTGTCCGCTTTACGGAACTCTTCAAGGCGTGTCACGAATTTGCGCTGCGGTCGTGAGAGCCGGAAAAGTATATCTTCGCCTCCTCCCTTGATTTTTATGTAGACGTACGTTGCCGCCCAAAATGCGAAATCGTAGCGGCAGCGCAGTTTGACAAACTGCTGAATTACTTTTTGGCGGTCGTCCTCGTAATCTTCTTCCGTCGTGCCAAGTTCATCATATAGAAAAGCCTTTAGAGAACCGTGTTTGATGAGTTTCTTGACAAGGGGGATTTTCTTCATTTCCACGGGAAGGTATTGCACCCTTATGGGGAAGTCCTCTATTTCCACGCGGAAGCGCTCACCGATAGAGCAAAGTCCGCTAATCGGGTTGAACTTGGCATATACTACCGCGTTGCGCTGGTCGTTCTCGGCAAGTATTTTCTCTACCTCTGCCGCGTCGGTCTTATTTTTCGTATCAGTCACCAAAGCCGCCATTTCCCAGTCTTTCGTTTCCTCCATTCCTTTCTGGCCTTACAGACCATCATCTTTGCACTACCGGGCGTGAGGTAGAATTTCGGTGCGGGCTGCTGCACGACCATTGCACACAAGTCGGACACCGTTCTGTGCGGGTATTCCTCGCGCAGGGCTATCACGCGGCGGTGAATTTCCTCGTACATTTCCCGCTTCAGCGGCCACATGCCTTCAAGTACCGTTTCACTCCTCATCATTGCCGAGACAACAAGGGTTGCCCGAATATCGCTCACCCAAAATCTGCGAGACGGCATATTGACGATTGCGCTGTAGACCTCTGGCATTCGGATATAGCGACATGACGAAATGTATTCGTCGTGCGCCCTCATAAGGTCGTCTATCCGTTCTTGTGCGTATTCCATCAGTGCCCCCTTGTATTTCATAATGGTAGTTATTTTCTACCAAAGTTACCGCTTTTCGCTTGGAAAAAGATAAGCGTGAAACCCCCGAATCTCTCCTTATTTTTGCTGCACAAGTCAAGACACAACTATAATTTTTCAGATTATGTCTAAGAATACGGAAGTTAAGAGCAATCGCGACAGATACGCGGAGCGCCTGAAGGCGAAGTACCCCGACAAGGAATATGCCGACGACGAGGCTCTGTTTGGGCAAATTAATGACGATTACGACAGTTACGACAACGAAATCTCTGGCTATCGCGACCGTGAGAAGGCATTGACCGACCTTTTTGCGAGCAATCCGAGGAGTGCCGCGTTCCTTACAGACTGGCGTATGGGCGAAGACCCGATTGTGGGTTTGGTTCGGAAGTTCGGCGACGACTTCAAGCAGGCCCTTGAAGACCCCGAGAAGCAGGAGGCACTTGCCGCCGCCAACAAGGAGTATGCCGAGCGCATTGCCAAGGAGCAGGAGTACGAAAGCCAGTATCAGCAGAACATTGCAGAGACCAGTGCGACAATTGAGCGGATGCAGCAGGAGCAGGGCTTGACGGATGATGATGTGGACGGCGCTATGACGTTCCTCATCGGCATCATGAAGGACGGTCTGCTTGGCAAGTTCAGTGAAGAGAGCATCCACATGGCGTTGAAGGCCATCAAGCACGACGCCGACGTGGCTCAGGCTGACATTGAGGGCGAGGTGCGCGGAAGGAACACCCGCATTGAGGAGAAGTTGCGCAAGCAGAACCGCGGCGACGGCACTGCCAGTCTCGGCGGGCGTAACTCTGCGCCCCGTGCAAGCAGAACAGAGGAAAACATCTTTGACTTGGCCGCTATGGCAAAATAACAGACATGGGCAGGACGAGCACCGCAGACGAAGCAGTTATAACACGTCGGCCATCACAGACACCGACAGAAGGTACAGCAGGCATTCCTTGCCATCTGCCCAATATGTCAACGACAGTCAGCAGCGTGGCAAGAGCTACTGGCGGAATATCCCCCGGAAAGCTCATCACACCAGATATTAATTAACCCTTAAAACAATAGACAGATGGCAGAAGTATCTACCGACACCACCGTTGTTGTAGGCGGCACGCCTGCAACTCCGAGCCCCGGCCATGCAGGAATTGAATCCCAAGTACCGGGCGCAACCACATCAGTAAGTTCCGTAGCAGGCGCCACTGGCGGCCTTGCTCCCGGCAATCTCGTCGAAACGGCGATTGACGAACAGTTGTTCAAGTTTGAGAGCGACGACACCCCGCTTATGCAGCTCATGCTTTTTGCAAAGCGTGTGAACATTGACTCTCCGGAGGTTCAGCACTTTGCGATTGATGAGCCCCGTGCCACGGTGACCACCACAGCAGCTTGTGGTGACGGCACGACCGACACCGTGACCCTTCCCCTCTCTCAGGCTGACAAGAAGCTGCTCAACGCCTACACCACAGTGCTTGTCAAGGGCGTCGACGGCTACCTTGAAGACGGTACTACCGTTGACACGGGCAAAGACCTGATGCTCTTCGTGACCAAGAAGAGCGACAGCAGCGACCCCGTTGCCATTGCGGTGAACGGTTCCAAGACCAACGCCTCCGACGAAAGCACGCTTGTGCCGACCATTCCCGCCGGTACGGAGCTTGTCATCCTCTCGAACGCCATGTCGGAAACGCAGGAGCAGGTGGCTCCCGACCTCGTTGTGCCGCAGCCTCAGTTGGTGTATTGCCAGAAGCGTGGCATGAACTCGATTGTGAGCGATTACTTCGACGCCCAGAAGAAGCGCATCCCGTTCACCAAGGCTCTCATTGCCGAGGCACAGATTCGCAACTTCAAGGTGAAGGGCAACCGCAGCCTTTGGGCTTCCCGTGCGCGCAAGTTCTACATTGACACGCCCCTCGGTCCCGAAGTGGTCTACACCACTGAAGGTGTTCGCTGGAGCATCAAGCGCCACCTCGACCACGTCGGCAAGTGGACGTTTGAGGAACTCATTGCACTTGCCAAGATGGTCTTCACCGGTGAGGATGTGCCCAAGAATGTAGTGATGCTTGCAGGCAAGAACTTCATTCAGAACATCCAGTGCATTGACTACTCCAAGCATCCTGAAGTACAAATTACGGTGAAGACCAACCCCGTAGGCTGGAAGGTTACCGCCATCCACACCGTATTCGGTGAGTTTGAAATCAAGCACGAGCCTACGCTTGACAAGCTCGGTTGGGAAAACTCTGCCGCAGTCATCGCCTATGACCGCCTTGTCCACTATGTTTACTCTGCCGAGCACAAGAAGAACGAGAAGGTCGAGGGTCGTGAGGCCAAGCGTGAGGCCACCCTTGTATGGGATGCACTTGCCCTCAAGGGTTCTGCCCACATCTGGATTGACGGCGAAGGCAAATGCGCCGCTACCGGCACCGACACCTTCATCTTCTGGGACAGCGAGACCGCACCGACCGACCCCGTAGCTGGTAAGGTTTATGTGCTTCTGAGTGACTGCACCGAGATTGACGAAGCCGCTGTGGCAGGCACGATGTGGGTGGCTACCGTTTCCGAAGGCACCACGACGTGGAGCGAATACACTGGAAGCGTGACCGCATCCTAACGATTTGTATTCTTCATACACCCTTATCCCGAGGCGGACGGTGCCAGGTACGCCGTCTGCCTCTTTTTTTAATTTAATCCTCAAAAAACAATCAATATGAAAAGACAGAAAATCACCTATGGCGTGTATAACATCGTGGAATGGCACGCCCTCCTCAAGTCTGGCAAGGCTACAATCTCCGTTCATTTCGTCAATGGTGCAACCACGACGGCAGGCGTAGTCCCAGCCGTTTTCACCACCTCAGACCCTATCATCCAAATCATGATAGAGCGCACAGAGGAGTATCGCAGCGGCAGAATCAAGCGCATCAGGACGTATGACCTTGGCGGAAATGTCGAGGGGCAGAAGAATCCGGTCGCGATTAATCTGCCGACAGCAGAGCAGCCCACCGAAGGTGAAGACTACAAGCAAGACGAACAGCAGACCGAAGAAGACGAATCCACGACGGAAGAGCAGGCCGAAGAAGCAGAAGAAGCGTCCGAGGTGGAGGAAGAAAGCACGGTGGTTACTGTGAAGGTGAGCGACCTCGCCGCCGCCAAGGACTACCTTGCGGACACCTACGGCATCAGCCGCACCGCATTGCGCAGTCGCAAGGCGATTGAGGAGCAGGCCGCCGCTCAGGGCATCGTGTTTGAGGGACTTGACTAACGCTTTCGCGCCATGACGTACACCATAGACGACCTTTCGCGGGAAGTGCGTGTCGCCATCGACCAGAACATGCTGAGTACGGCATTGGCGGGCATTGGCGACCCCGACACCCTCGCGATGAACGACATTATCAAGCAGAAGTTGCCGATAGCGGCGCGGATTGTGGAATCGAGTGCTTCGTTCCACCTGCTTGACAGCGGGCGAGCCTTCGGCGACAGCATCCGTTGGCACAGCTATGCGGGTCTTGGCAGCGGTGAGATACTGTTGCCCGACGACTTCCTCCGTCTTGTCTGCTTCCAGATGAGCGATTGGGACCGCGCCGTGACCACCGTAGTACGTGAGGACAGTGAGCTGTACGCCATGCAGCAGAGCCGCTATCCGGGTGTTCGCGGCAATCCCCAAGACCCCGTTGTGGCGATTACGAGCCAGCCCGCGGGGCTTGTACTGGAATTTTATAGCTGCACGGCGGGCAGTGACGTGTTCGTGCGTCGTGCCCGATATATCCCGATACCGCGCGTGGTGGATGGCAACATCGAGCTTTGCGAGAAGCTCGTGCCCGCCATTGTGAACTACGCCGGCTATCTGACCGTGCTGACCTACGGCGAGAGCGGCGAGAACAGCACCATTGCCGCCAACTTGTTGAATCAAGCCAAAGAATTAATGACATGAGTGACCTTACGAATTTAGGCGAATATTCGAGCCTATCCGCAGTGCTTGCCGCCTATCCCGAGGGCGGCAAGGAAGGCGACTATCTGTATATCTCGGGCACGAAGTACCGGTGGAACAAGTATGACCTGATATGGGAGAACGCCGCCACCGTGACCGAGAGCAATGCCAGAGAGAACAAGGTATTTGATGGTGATGTGACGGTGAACAACAATCTGACCGTGGCGGGCGAACTGCGTGCCAAGCGTGTGAAGCAGCCCAACTGCGGTTTGTTTGCCACGCTGGACGCGCTGACAGCGGCATACCCCAGCCCGACCGTGGGCATGTGGGCTATTGTGGGCGATACCATCCCCGGACCGCTGTACCGCTGTGACACCGAAGGCGTATGGACTGCCACGGGAGAGACTGGCGGTGTGGACGGCATTGACGTGGACACCTACGACCAAGCTATCAGCGACTTGGATACGCGGGCGACAGCTTTGGAGACGGCGAACACGGAAATGAAGGAAAGTATCGCATCGTTCAGCGATACCGACGCCAGTCTGTTGAAGCGCATAATGGGGACGGACGACAACAGCAATGCCTCTACCGACCCCTTCATCCAGCTTGGCGAGTTTTCGAGCCTCGATGCGGCAATAACTGCACTCGAAGCGTTGGACTACACCACATCGAAGTATGCGGGAAACTTTCGTTTCACCGTGTCGGGCGTTCCCTACTTCGGCACGAATTACGTGCAGTACTACGGGACTGACGACAGCAGCAAGACCCACTACCTTCAGAAATTGGAGGGTGGATTGACACTCACCAACGGCGTAGTGAGCCAGTACACCAGCACCTACCGCACGGTGTGGAGGGAGCTTGTGGACGGCGCATGGACAACGTGGAAGTACGACGGCATGACGGAATGGGCACGCAACTACATGACCGAGTTGGAGAACGCGGACAAGTTGTCGAAGCTGAAAGTCAGTCTGGCACTGAGTGCGAACCCGAGCAATGGCGGCGAGTTTGCGGGCAGCGACATCACCATCACGGTGACGGCAACCGTGACCTACGACGGCACGCTTGTAGACCCGACGAGTATCAGCGGCGGCGAATCGGGTTTCTCCTCCTTCACCAAGCAGAGTACTGGCGTGTATGTCGGCACCTACACACTGAGTGCGAGCAGCCACACCAACGGACTACTGAGCAAGACCCTCACGGTGACAGCCGTGTACGACAGCATGAGCAAGAGTGCGAGCAGCACATACAGTGTGTATGCCCCTATCAAGTTCGGTTCGCTTGCTACGCAGACCGCCGACGCGGCGAGCATTACGGGCTGGACGCAGGAATCTGTGAAGTCGTCCGTGGCAGGCACGTACACCGTGGCCGTGACCACTGGCAACTATCTCCACATCTGTGTGCCTGCCTTCATGGCCGTGAGCAGCGTGACAAGCAGCGGCTTCGACGTGCCTGTGGAAGCGGTGCAGACCGTGGCCGTGACCGTCGGGAGTACCACTGTCAACTACAATGTGTATGTGACCAGCGAGCAGATTGGTGTAGAAAGTATGACCATCACCCTAAGTTAAAGCACTATGGCAGACATCAATATCTTCGGCACATTGCGTAGCGGCACCACGAGCAAGGTCATTGCCGTGGCTGCTGAAATCAAGGACGAGAACTTGGGGAAGACCCAAGCAGAGATAAACAGCGAGTTGACGAATCGCCACGTCATTCTCTCCGAGAGCGCCTACGAGGCGTTGGAGGAGAAGGACGCCGACACCATCTACATGACGTATGAGGATGACGACGAGACGACGACGGCAGAAAGTACTACGACGACATGATAAACATCAACAACAAGGAGACCAGTGCCGTGTATTACGGCACGCGCATCATCACTGCGGTCTATGCCGGTGCGAAGCTGGTATGGTCTGCCGTGAGCAGTTGTTTCGGGTCGGGTTACTGGCGCAGTGAGCGTCCGTGGAGCCGCACCGACGGCTGGAAGCGCAATCCATAGTCATTAACCCTTAAAACACCCAACATGGCAAAGAAAGTATATGATACCGACGGGCTTGACTTGTACGGCGTCAACTGGGAGGGCGACGAGAACACCGAGAATCTCCCCGTGAGCGGCAGGCTCGTCGAGAACTTCATCAAGGGACACACGCCGACGGACGAGGTATCGAGCGGCGAGACCCGTCCACCGACTGCCGGTGCGTTGTTCAACAGCCTTGTCGGCAAGGTGACCGACGTGGACGTCAAGGACAGCGAGGACGGCACGCAATACGAAATGACCGTGACCAAGATTGGCGAGGACGGCAACGAGGTAGAGAACGTCGTCACGTTTTCAAAGTACACCGACGATGACAAGGTGATTGTGGCCATCGACCTCACCGACAGCGACGGCGCGGCACTGCCTTCGTCGCAGAACCTCAGTCTTGGCACCGACTTCGTGATTAAGTATGCCGTAGCGGTACAGACCAATGCCGGTGCGGAAGTGAGCGGTTATTCCGACCTTAAGGCGCGTGTCATTGTGAAGCGCGGTACCACGACCCTGTCCGACTTCCAGAACGCCGAGTTCACGGCCGTGACGGCGGGACAAGCCTACACGTTCGACGTAAGCGAGTATCTGACCGATTCGTCCACCTACACCATACAGGTGGAGGCGCAAGCCACCTACAACGGAGAAACACTTAGCCGCACCGCGTCGGCAAAGGTGACGATGGTGAGCCTTACGCTGGAGAGCACGTTCAGCGTGAGCAACGGCGTGAGCGCAGGCGGTTATACCAACGACATCAACATCCCGTTCACGGCGAAAGGTACGAGCGGCGAGAAGAACATCTACTACAGACTGAACGGCGGCACGCCCTATGTCACGGCATTATCCAGCGGTACAGGCAGTCAGAGCAAGAACGTAACCCTTGCGCTGAGCGAGCTTTCGGACGGTCTGAACGTGCTGGAGGTGTATGCCATGCACGAGAGCAGCGGCGTAATCAGCGACGTGTTCTACATCACCTTGTTGAAGGCGGGCGAGACCCTGACCGACTATGTGGGCGTGATGTTCAGCCACACCGCCGACGGTTTCCAGACCGACTACCTCAATCCCGTACTGAACGCCGAGCAGTTCACGGCGTGGAGTTTCGACTACACCGCCTACGACACCGACGCCAATACGGCGGTGCTTACCATTGTGGACGGCAGCGGCAACACGGTGAAGACCGACAGTCTGCTTCGCGGTGCGAGCGGCAGCTACGGCAAGACCAACGTCAGCATTGAGGAGTTGAGCTACGTATTGAACTGCGGCACGGCTTCCCTCACCATTGGTGTGACCACGGCGTCGCACAGCGACATCGAGGCCAGTCTTGCCAGTGACGCGGTAGGTACTTTCGAGGCCTACGGGCGCAGCAACAGCGAGAGCAATCCCGCATCGTGGACGAGTGGTGACTTGTATATGAAGTTCACCGACGTGCTGTGGAACGTGAACGAGAACGGCGCGGGCAGCGGTTGGAACGACGACATGCTGCTGTTGACCAACGGCGCGTCGATGGAGCTTACCAGTGACGCCGCCAACGGCTACCGTCCCTTCAACGAAGGCGACAAGCCTACGGGCTTCGCCATTGCCGACGTGGGTATGACGCTGGAGATAGAATACCAGACCGCCAACGTTACCGACACCGACGCCGAGCTTATCACTTGCTTGGGCACACGCGAGGACAACGGCAACCGCTACGGTCTTGTCGTGACTGCGGAAGAAGCCAAGTTCCTCACCGGCAACACCATCACCACAGAGGACGCGGGCGAGACCATCACCTACGAAGACAGTGTGGGCACGAAGTTCCAGCCCGGTGAGCGCATCAAGATTTCCTACGTGTTCTACCCGAACGTCTCCACGAACGAGCAGCACGGTCTGATTGGTTTCTTCGTGAATGGCGTGGAGAGTGCCGCCAGCCAGTGGTACAGCAAGGTGAGCCTTGACATCGACAGCCAGCTGAAGTTCAATAGCGAAGGCGCAGACCTCAGCATTAAGAGTATTCGTATCTACAACAAGGCGTTGAGTGCTGATGAGGTTCTCAATAACTATATTGTGGATAGGAACCACTTGGAGGACACCGACGACGAGAAGGGTGTGCGCACGCTTGACGAGGAGAATCGCGTGCTGAACGAGGGCGATGCCGTGAGCTTTGACAAGCTGCTCAGTCTGATGGCGACGCGCAAGAACAGCATCCTTGTGCTTATCGGTAGCGGCAGTGTGGACAGTGCGGTACCAGACCCGAGCAGTGACAAACTCAACATCATGGACGCGCTTGCGCAGCTCAACAACAAGAGTACGAACAAGCTCATTCAGGAAATACGCTTCTACAACGGCGAAAACCGCAACCTTGACTTTATCGCAAAGAATGTGTATGGGCGCATTCAGGGTACGAGTTCTGTGAACTATGCGCGAAAGAACCTCCGATTTTACTTTCAGAAGACGGCAGACGGCTACACCGCCGAAATGAGTTATGGCGAAATAGGCAGTGACGGCAGCCAGAGCAACCCCACCACGACCACGGGCAAGAGCAATCTGTTGTATTTGCGCAGCAATTCAGTGGGGGCAAAACTGGCGTGTCCGAAGTGCGACTTCTCGGATTCCTCCATGACCACGAATACCGGTGGTGCGAAGTTCATTCACGACGGCTTGAAGGAAATGGGGCTTTATACGCCTGCGCAAGCCTACGCCGTAGACCATCCGGACACCGTGACGGTGGACTATCGTAGTGCCATCGACGGTTTGCCTTGTGACCTATTCGTGGCTAAGACATCGAGCAGCGACCTCGTGTACTACGGTCAGTACAACATGAACAATGACAAGTCGGACAGTTATCCCGTGTTTGGTCAGGACGATACCATAGGTGCGGAGAATTGGGGCGAGGGCGATACGCTGAACTACTTGAACGCCAACGATGAGGGCACGACTGAGTTTCTGCCAATCTGTATCGAGACGCTGAACAACTCGAACGACCTCTGTCTGTTCCACTGGGTGCCGAGTACGGACGCCAACCATGAGGATTTCATGGACAACAACTTCGACGCGGGCTTTGAGTTGAACCACCCGAAGGACACGTATTGGATTGACGGCGGCGGTGACGCAGACGAAGAGCCTAATATGAAGGAACACCTCGGTACAGGTGACACCTACGACAAGATGTATAAAGCCATCGACCGCATGATGACCTTTATCCACGATTGCGTGGCTGAAACTCCTGCTGGTGCGAATATGACCTATAACACCACGACCCACACTTTCGATGGCGTGGATTATGAGGACAATGAAGACGGCAGTTTCCCCACAGAGAAATGGGTGAGTGCATCCTTCGTAGCAAATGCGGAGAAGTACTTCAACATTCCGTACCTCATTGCTTATTATCTGTATGTGGACTTCAATCTGGCTGTGGACCAGTTGGCGAAGAATATGCTCGTGCGCACGTGGGACGGCGTAATCTGGTACACCACCTATTACGACGGCGACTGCCAGTTGGGTTCGGACAACAAGTCGTTCCTTACGGGTGAGTATGACGACAACCGTCAGACCATGCGTGACGGCGCGTATGTGATGCAAGGCCATAACTCTTGGTTGTGGAACCTCATTCTTGCGAACTTCTCCGACCTGATGACCAGCATTATGACCAGCGGCTACAACGGCGGTGTGTCGTTCATGTCGGCTTTCTCGGTGCAGAAGGCTTTGAATCATTTCAACACGGAGCAGATGGACAAGTGGTGCGCACGCCTCTATAACAAGAGCGGCATCTTCAAATATGTTTATCCGTATTTGAACGCTTTGCCAGTCGGCAGCAGCGGCACACCACAGACCTATCCGCAGATTTACGGTTTGAAGGGTAATTTGGAGAAACACCGCACCTACTTCATCAACAGGCGTTATGACCTGAAGCAGGTGATTTATGGGTACGTGGGTACCAACGGCGCGAACTTCTACCAGAGTGCGTCTTCGCAGGTGGCGGCGTACATCATGCAGGCCATGACGTATATGCTGACCATTCCGTATCGCGTGCAAATCAGCACGAGTAACGGCGTGCAGGCGGACAGCGGGGTAGTAGCCGCAGACACTTACCATACTCTGCAACTGACCAGCAGTTTCAACGAGAACGACCCATTGAAGATTATCGGCGCGGAGAAAATCAAGGAAATCGAGTGGCACGAGGACGCTTTCGGTCAGGCTTTTAACATGTCGCTGTTCACTTCGTTGGTGAAGCTCGACATGAGCGTCACCGCCGCCAGCGGCTACCGCAACAACTCGTACATCACCGGTTTGGAGAACGTGCTTCTGCTGGAGGAACTGAACATGGAGAACAACTTGCTTGCCCGCAACGGCGGCAGTGGCAGCAGTACCAGTCTTGACCTCAGTTATCAAGGTCGTCTGCGGATTCTCAACCTTAGCGGCACGGGGCTGACCAGTGTGACCCTTGCCACGGGTGCGCCACTCACCGAGTTGCACCTTCCCGAGACGCTGACATCGCTGTTCCTCGAAGACCTTACCAAGTTGGAGGAAGCCAACCTCACCCTTGACGGCATGACCGCCATTACAGGTTATCGGTTCAGCAACTGCCCCGGCATTGACGGTTTTGCCATGCTGGAAACGCTGCACGCGATGAAGGAGGCGGGTACTGGCAACCTCATCCGTTTCCGCGTGGAAGTAGACCTCGAGGACGACGGCAGTGTGCTGTCGAAGTATGCGGGCTACTACGGTTACACCAGCAGCGGCACCAACGACAACAGCCACGGCGGTTTGATTGGTCGGGTGAAGCTGACCAAGTACATGGACGACGAGGACTATGCCAAGTACGTGGCGTATTATCCCGAGTTGGAGATTGTGCAGCCCGAGTACACGATGATTTGCTTTGATGACATCGAGGACGACGCGAACGTGACGAACTTGGATAACGAGACCGGGTATCAGTACGGCACGGACTATGTGCCAAACGGACACATCAAGGCCATACTCGACAAGCGTCACCGCGTTTTGGGAAAGATGACCAAAGCGCCGACAACGCGCACAGTGACCCTTGCAGGCGAGAGCCGTACCATGAACAACACCGACGGCGAAATGACCTACTACCCCCTTGCCGACAGCGGCGGCGCGTATTATGCGGACGGCACTGCCGCCATGCTTGACAGCAGCGAGGGCGACGTGATGATGATTGAACCGCACAAGTTCTTCAAGGGCATTAACGACTTCCTCAACGGCAAGAACTACGCTTGTTTCAGCAGCCTTGACGAAATGCCAAGCGTGCCAGAAGCCGACGTGCTGACCTACGACGACATCGACGCCGCGGGTAACGTGGAAGAGAGCTACGCCATTGTTCCCTCCACCACTTACGCCGCCTCGCGCAGCTCGAATAGCAGTTACAGTATTTGCACCGTGGCCGTGAGCGGTTACAAGCGGGTGAGATTCCCGGGTGTTGTCGGCAGCGGTCAAGTGGGGTATATCTTCACCGACGCCGACGGCAACGTGGTGGACAGCCACGTCATTCCAACCCTTAACGCCCACTTCGAGAACGGCATGTACCTTATCAGCGACGTGCCCGACGGTGCGACCACGCTTCACTTTTCTGTCTACAAGACGGCTGAATTTGACAAGGTGGTTTTGAGCAACAGCACAAAGATAGAGGACATGGAACCCGACTGGGTGGAAGAGGACGAGTATGCCGTAGCCGTGTTTGAGACCACCGCCATCGGCCAGAAGTTGCGTAGCTGCGTGAGTGGCGGCGCGTCTTCCGGGAACTACTCTTGGGCGGACTTCAACACCGAATCGGTGAATCGCGGCATGCAGCAGATAGACGCGATGATGCACTCGTGGATTGCCAATCTGTTCTACGCCAAGTATGGGCGCAGAAACAGTCAGGTGCAGTGCGGCTACGGACAAAACTCTTCTGCACGTACCACAGGCGGCACTGTGTTCCTCGGCATGACAGACACCCTTGGCACCGACGGCACGAACGTTTCTGGGCCAGATGGAAACAACTCTACGGCCTACTACCTGAAAGAGAACGGCACGTATGGCACCATCAACAACTCCAACTGCCTCGGCTACGAAGACATCTATGGCGACAAGCTGGAGTGGATGGGCAATGTTGATTTGCCAAACGACACGGGCAACACCTACAAGTGGCGTATCTGGATGCCGGACGGCACAACCCGAATGGTGAAGGAATCAGCCAACAGCGGTTACTATATCACCGCAGTGTCCCACGGCAAGTACATGGACGTGATACCTGTCGGCAGTCAAGCCGGAAGCAACTCCACGTATTATACTGACATCTTCTATTCCTCCAGCGGTACGGCCCATGTTGTCGCTCGGTCGAGCAACAACGCGCTTGCGAATGGCGGTGTTGCGTGCTCGCATGCGTCTAGCGCGCCGTCGGTCGCGCTCTCGTACTACGGGTCTCGCCTCGCCTTCAGAGGCACTCTCACAAAGGCCGCAAGCTCCACAGCGTTCAAAAACATCACCGAAGTTCTTTGACAACAATGAGAAAGGAAAATACAGCGGAAAGCCGAGCATGGCGCAGCCATGCGTTATGCGGGGCGCGTCCGCGCCCTCCCCCTCGGGGGCGGGAGAAATGGCGGATTTCCCCTGCGGGCCCGTGTGGTCGCTCGGTCGAACAACAACGCGAATGCGAATGGCGGTGTTGCGTACTCGAATGCGTCTAACGCGCCATCGAACGCGAACTCGAACTACGGGTCTCGCCTCGCGAACATTAAAAATGAACATACAAAAAGCCTTTACCGTCCGCAAGGGCGGGAACAACATTCAGGCCTACGCCACCGCAGGACGTGTCCCGCAACGGCGCGCCTGGGGGAATGAGCCACAGCAACAGCGGCGTGAATGTGCCGGAAAGCTGAAAGATGAAGGCAGGAGTAGGGTTTGGTAGGGCGGCATATTGCCGCAGCCGAAGAAGCTGGGCTCCACACAATGAAGGCATCTACATAAAAGATGAGACGTATTGGGAAGACCTCAGACATCATGGGGCAGATTTGCGACTACGGCAACATCAGCCATTCCATTGACGTAGTTCTGAGCGGAAAGAAGCGAAAACGTTGCCGTGCGGGGCGATATATCCTCGCCCACAGAGACGAAATCATCGCACGGTTGCAGAAGGAAATAAGCGAGGGCACTTTTGCCATCACCGGCTATAGGGAAATGGTGGTGACAGACGGACCAAAGCAGAGGGTCGTGCAGAGCGTGTCTTTGTATGAGCGTATTGGCTGCAATGCCATTATGCACGTCGTGGAGAAGTATCTGTTTCCGCGGTATATCCGCACCACGGCGGCATCCATAAAGAACCGCGGCATACATGACCTGAAGCAGCAGATAGAGCGCGACATCAGAGAAGACCCGAAGGGCACCCGATTTGCGTACAAGTACGACTACCGAGAGTTCTACAAGCGCATCATCCAAGACCTGATGATGGAAACGCTACGTGAAATCTTCAAGGACAAGACGTTGCTCACCATGCTGGAGCGTTTCGTGCGGATGATGGTATCGGGCTTGAGCATCGGTTTAAGGTCGTCACAGGGTTTCGGCAATCTGTTTCTCTCCGATATCGACCATTTGCTGAAAGACCAATACGGTTTGAAATACCTTTACCGCTATTGCGATGACGGGCTTGCTCTTTCAGACAGCAAGAAGAAGTTGTGGGCTATCCGCAACATCACTCACAGCAAGAGTGCGGAGAAAGGATTGGAGATAAAGCCCGACGAGCGTATTTTCCCCACGTCGCAGGGCATAGACATGTTGGGATTCGTAATATATCCGACCCACACATTACTTAGGAAACGCAACAAGAAAAAGGCGGCGCGGCGGCTGCATGATATAAAGAGCAAGAAGCGGAGGAAACAGATAATGGACTCCCTTTACGGCCAGTGCAAGCACGCCTCGTGCCATCACCTATTCAAGACATTAACAGGCAAGAATATGTCAGACTATTCCGAGAAGAAGCCGCTCAGACGGCTCAAAGACACAGGTATCAAAGCCAAGTACGAGGACGGCAAGAAGCGTTTTGACGGTGCGGAAATCAACATTTCCTAACTTGTCGGCGAGGAGTTCCTCATCAAAGACTTTGAGACCGACGTTGTGACCCGCCCACAGCGCAAGGACTACGAGCGTGCTGTTGCCCAGCAGCGTGAGGAACTGGCGCGGTACACCGACCACGGCATTACACCGCCAGAGGGTTTTGTCTATCCCGAGCAGGTGCCGAAACCTATTGGAAAGTACTTGGTGAGCATTGTCCGCAACGCCGGAGCCGCCAACGAGCGCGAACATAAGTTCTTTACGGGCGATGGCGAAAACAAGAGTATTCTCAACCAGCTCAGGGAGCAGGGCCTTATCGGCGAAACCTTGTGCACGGTGCGTCCTGCCCGCTGCAAGGGATTCACCCGTTACATATTGTCGTAATACAAACCACATAAAAAGAAAAAACCATGAGAGTGACAACATCATCGGGCGCAGCACCCGAAAAGCTGCTGACTTGCATTAGCCCCGTCAGAAACAAGTGGCGTGCACGCTGGAACGTGGCCACAGACGAGGAGGGCGTAACGACGTGGCAGGAGGCCGACTATGACCACCAGCCGACATTGAAGGAACTGATTGCCACGGTATCGGCATGGCAGAACGCACAGACCGACGCCGCCATTCTGGAGGGCATGACGTGGGAGGGTTTCAAGGTGTGGCTGAGTGCAGCCAACCAGATGAACTACAAGGCCGCGTATGACCTTGCCGTGCAGACAGACGGGGAGAATCTTCCCGTGAGTATCAAGGTCGGCGAGGACGACGATTGGGGGTATGTGCAGTTTGACACTGTGGACGAGCTTGGCGCGTTCTGGAAGGCCTGCCAGAAGCACATCACGGACTGCGTGAGTGCGGGATGGGCGGCGAAGGACAACATCGACTGGAGCCAGTATGACGTGGCAAAGGAGGAGGAAACGACTTAATACCAATATGATATGAATGTTTTTAGAAAGGTTTTTGAAAAAGTGGCGGCGTGGATTGTAGACAGCGACCGCTGGAAGCACTTTGTCGGCGGCTTGCTGATTGGTGCGGGTGCGAACGACACTTATTGCGCTGCTTACGCAGGCGTGGGCGTTGCAGGGGCTTTGGAACTGAAGGACCATTTGTGGGGCGGAAAGGCCGATTGGGTGGACTTCGCGGTAACAATTGCAGGTGTGGCTGTAGGTCATGCCCTAAGACGGCTGCTCTATGGATAATACGATTACGACTATCACATTGACAAGTAAGGCCGTGGGCTTCTCGTTTTTCGCCACGGAGTTGATTCAGGTCGTCGCAGACCTTCGCTGGATGATTACTTTGGTCTTTGCTTTGGTGCTTGCGGATTTATGGTTCGGCAGTTCTGAAAGCCAAATGCACTACCGAGACGCTCAGAAGCGCGGCGATAAGACCGCCATGGAGCGATACAAGCTTCATTTTTCGAGAGCTATCAGGAGAACCAGCAACAAGTTCTGCGACTACTTGATTTGGTTGACCGTGGGTGCTATCATCGGCATGGCGTGTATGGAACCTTTGGAACTAACTGACCACACCGCTACGGCTGCGGCTTTTCTGGCTGTGGCTTCGCTGTGCGAGGTGACAAGTATAGTCGGTCATCTTCTGGCCATGCGTGGCGTTGAAGTGGAGCGCCGGAGCGTGATTCAGACGGTTAAGGCGTTCGTCATTTCGCTTGCCAAGCACAAGAACAAGGACGTTGGCGAGGCACTTGAAGACGGGCTGAAACAAAGCAAACTTTTCGGGAATAAGGACGAACAGAAACCACAATAACACAAAAATATGGCAGATTATAAGATACTGAAACCTTTTATCCTCTCTTTTGAGGGCGGGTACACTGATGACCCGTATGACCTTGGCGGCGCGACGTACAAGGGCGTCACGCTATCGACGTACAAGAGCTATTGCGCACAGCGCGGATTGCCGACACCGACGAAGGAAGATTTGCGTGCCCTGACAGACACGGAATGGGACGACATCTTCAAGGGGATGTATTGGGACGTGTGGCAGGCTGACGACATCGCCGACCAGAGTGTGGCGAACATTCTGGTGGATTGGGTGTGGGCAAGCGGTGCCTACGGCATCAAGATTCCGCAGCGCGTGCTTGAGGTTGCGGCGGACGGCATTGTCGGGGCAAAGACTATGGCCGCGCTGAACGCCCAAGAGCCGAGGACGCTTTTTGCACGTCTGAAACAGGAACGGCTGGACTTCATCGACCGCATCTGTAAGTCGCGGACGGCGAACAAACGGTACAAGAACGGTTGGGTGAGACGCATTGAGAGTATCAAGTATGGCTCACTATTGCTAAACGGACAGCAGCCATGAAGCAGTGGATTGTAGCAGGGGTGTGCGGCGCGGTCATCGGTGCGCTGTGCACCTTCCTGCTGCTTATGCGGCGGGATATGGCGGACGGCGCAGAGGTTGTGCGCGACACGGTGACGGTGGTGGACACTGTGCCGTACTTGTTGCCTGTGCCGCGGGATAGCGTTATTGTGAGGTATGAGACGGCGCGTTTGCCCGTTGTGGTACGTGACACTGTGGTGCGGCTGGATAGCGTTATTGTGAGGGACAGCGTGGCTGTGGAGATACCGATTACACAGAAAAGGTATGTCACTGATGATTACCGGGCTTGGGTGAGCGGATTTCGGGCGAATCTGGACAGTATATACATTATGAAGTCTACGCAGGTAATCAACGTCAGAGAAAAGACCAAACGGTGGGGGATTGGGGTGCAAGCTGGGTATGGTATGACGCCAGACGGTTTTCATCCTTATTTGGGTTTAGGATTTTCATTTCGTATATTTTAATGCGGCGAAAGATAAAGTGGGGGAGCGGTAGGGGCGTTATATATTTGCGGATATGATTACGATTTCTATAACGGTCAAGAAGATAAGTGTGTACGACGAGGTGGCGAAGACCACGGCCTACACAGGGAAGAAGGCGGAGGACGACGGCAGTGCCTACCGCCGCATCTTCGCCACGGATAGTGACCGGAACATGCTGGAGCGATTCTGGAGGGAGGCGTGCAGCTTTGCCACGAGCGAACTGAAACGCTTTATCGTGTCGGTGAACGAGCAGCCCGAGAGCCACGGTGTAGACCTCGACCGCGACTATGAACTGACGCTGGAGGTGTCCTCCGCGTACGATGAAAACCTGACGGACAGCATCGCGGGGTCGTTGTTCAGTTACTTCGTGTCGTCGATTGTATCGAAGTGGTACAAGTTTGCGAACAAGGAGGAGGCAGCGGACTACGCGACTATGGCGGGGACGATGCTTAATGACGTGATGCAGAAGATATTTTATAGGAAAAAGCCGACGCGCGTGAAGCCCGGCGCAACCACATAACAACTACCAGAAAAATGGCAAAGAAGAATGTAACCATTACGCTGTACACGAGCGAGCTAATCTACGATGTGCAGAACAAGACGTATCTGACTGGCCGTAGCCGTCAGACGGGCGACAACCACGAACAGGTGGCCAATATGCAGGCGAACGACGACGACGAGAACGCTAATCAGGTCGTCCGCTCCATCGGCAACGCGTGGGCGACGCTGAAAACGAAACTGTCCGAATATATTGAAGATACGACGACGTCTTCGACGGACGAGCAAATGACTGTGACGAGTACTACTACGTTGCAGTTGCAGTTGGTGATGCCGAGCAACTACAACCTTGCGACGAAGGACACGATTACTGCCGCCTTGCACCAGTACATCGTGAACACTGCTATCGGCGACTGGTTCGCGATTACCAATAAGAACGACGCTGAGGACTACTACACGCTTGCCGCCGCCAATCTCCAGTCGATTCGCGAGGCTATCAACAAGCGCGTGCGTCCGACACGCTCCACGACGTAAAGGCAATGAGCACGACTTTATTCCCTTGCTGCTGTGGGCAGACGGAAGAGACGCGCGAGGTGACGCTGTCGTTTCTGCGAACTGAACTTCTGTATGACATACAGAACAATTCGTACGTGGAGGGCGACGTCATGGACGCGGGGGACGACGAGCACCGCCGCCACCCTGTGATGGACGTGGCGGAGGACGGCAACGTGGACCGCGTGACGCGTATCCTTAATCTGGCTCATGCCGAGGCGGTGGAAATGCTCTATCCGTACACTAAGGAGGAGATTCCGGAAGACCAAGCGGCTCTTGACGACACTCTGGAGGAACCGGAGCAATATGATATTGTGATGACGTTGCCCGTGTCGTTCTCCTTGACGACGGTAAAGAAGCTGAGGGAGCTTATTCACGAATATATGGTGTGCCGCGTGATGGAGGACTGGATGGGCATTACCAATTCGGGCAGTAAGGAGGAATGGGCGGAAAGGCTGGAGAAGGTGAGGGGGAAGATTCAGACGACGCTGGTGTCGCGTCTAAATCGGGTGCGAAGAAAATTAAGCCCATTTTAATCTTCAAGAAGAACAGATGGTTGATTATAGATAGTAGAAACAAAAGGCGTGTTGGGTATTATCCCGCACGCCTTTTGTCGTTAGAAAGAGCCGGGGCGCATCACGCGAGCCAGCCCAATATCATGAAACTATCTTTATATTATTCCTTTATTCTATCGGAGTTGGTTTGCCAAGCGGCGCTCATAGTCGACGCTGAAGCCGTAGAGGCTTTCGGTTTTGTCGAGGTTGGCGAAGGCGACGAGCCGGAAGTACTTGAACGGCGTACCGCGGAGTCCTCGCATATACTTGTCCGCGCTGCTCCATACGGGCAGCCAGTTGGTGAGGTCGTTGGAGCCATAGAGCGCCTGCGCCACATGGTCGGTAGCGACCACTCCGCGCTGGATGAGGGCACGAACGGTCTTGAAGATGTCCGGGGCGTCCATCTTGAACGGTCGGGTGACGAGGAGTGCCGCCGAGGTGTCGGCGGACGGTGTGGCGATGTCGACGAGGGCGGGCACCCACGATGAAGAGGCGGTGCCGTCGTCGGCGGTTGTGGTGACGAGCGTGTCGGCAATGGCCAGTGCGTCGGGGTAGCTGTTGATGTTGTCCTGAATATCTGACCGCATCATGCCCCACGTCTTCGACTTGAGCGAGTAGACGTAGGCGTAGCGCACGTCGGGATTGTAAACGATGATGCGCTGGTTCTTGTAGTCGTAAATCATGCGGCAGGCGGCGAGGAACGTCGTAAACGGCAGCATGGAGATGTCGTCGAGCGTGATTTGTTCGGCTTCTGCGGCGCGGCTGTTGAATATGCTGATTATTGCGTCGGCGTCGGTCAGTGCGGAGAGCGAGAAATAATCGTCGGCGTCGAGTGTGTCGGAAAGGCACGTGACGGTGGAGCCTGATATGAGCATGATGCCGCGTGCCGTGGCGAAGAGGACGGCACTGTCGATTTGCGTGATGCTGTCGGCATTGATGCAGACATCGCGCGAAACGGGCTGCACGGAAGAGTATGTGCCGTCGGAAGAAACAGCGAGCGCCCAGACGCCCTCGGAGGTGAAGGCATAGAGCGGGAACTCACCAAACTGGCCTTCTGAGAGTGCCTTTGTGGCGGACGCAATGCCGAGCACCGTGCCGTCGCCTACTGAGTTGATTCCCGTTGCGGGGAAGTAGAAGGGGTTGGACACTACTGAGGTGTAGATTTTGTTTGGTTCGGCAACGGTGAGGTCTGTGGAGGTTGTGGTTGAGAGGTCGGTGAAGTCGTCGGCTATCAAATCCGTCATCTCAATGAAGTTGTTGGTGTACGCCCCGTTCAAGAAATCGTGCGCTGTCATTTCATGAATTTTGTAAGGCTTAGAACCATCGTATGTGTAGCAGGTCTTGGCATTTGTATTGGGATAATACAGGAAAGACCCGCGTGAGAGCGGATAGCCCGCGTCGTACTTGCTATCAATCAAGGGAAACATATTGACTATAGCGTACATCGGCCTCACGCTTTCTTTCGTGACGACAAACTCCTTGTCGTTCTCGTTGACAACAAACGTGATTTTCTGGTATGATGTGGATATGACCGGCGTGACGGCATAGTAGTTGAGGCTGTCGGTCGTTGTAAGCTCTATGTTTACTGAACCGTCGCACTTGCAGACCAGTGCATCGGGCACCCAGCCTTCAAAGAGTGTGCGCGTCACACCCGATAGGTTGAGGCGGTTGTTGTAGACGTAGTGGTGTTCGGCGGTGAGTTTGTCGTGCGAACGGTAGTCGTCGGTCATGACCTCGCGGCTGACAAGGCTCTGTAGGTAATCGTCGTCCACTTCAATGGTCTTGCGCTCCGTATAGCTTGACACGAGGTCTTTCAGCTCAATGGTGTGCAGGAGATAGAAGTTTGACGTGGAGTTGACAGTGTCCAACAAGTCGTCATTCTCGAACTCGGGCAATGCCATGCAATGTGTGGGTTCCGTGTCTGGCGAGAAGAACAGGGCGTAGAGGTTGAAGAACGACCACGGCAGGTGGTAGTCGTAGATGGAATAGGTTTCGTCCTGCGTCACCCTTCTATAGAATAACGCTGTGTAGAAGTCCTTTTGAATCTTACCGAAGAATTGAGAGCTTTTGAGCGTTTTTCCAGACGCCACCATTTCTTCTATTGTCCCGCTCTGGTCGTGCGTGTAGATTGGTGCCGAAATGAAGACGTCCACGCTTGTTATGATGTCTTTCCAGTCTTCGTCGATGTTGGCATTTGCCGCGTCACAGAGAGAATAATCAAGTTGCGCCTGCATCATCATCATGTCGATAGTGAAGGTGATGTTTCCGTCGGAGTAGACTTCCTGCGTGGAGAATGGGATTACGCCATGGCGCGTGGAGGGCAGCATCAGTATCGGCGCGGAGTGTCCCGCCAACGTGCCGTCGTAGAGGCGCAAGGCATAGCGCACCAAGAACGGCAGGCAGAACTTTCCTTCCTGAACAGAATGCTCGGCAATGAACTTGTTGACCTTCGCCATCATCTCCTCTGTCAGTGCAGACTTTTTCTCGCTGGTCAGTGCGGCAGATGTGCTACTCACCCCCTCAACGGTGATGTTGAATGTACTTTTGTCTTCGTCGTCAACGCTATACAGCAGCGGTTTGCCTACCAGTCCGAAGGAGATATTGACGTCGGGGAGTTTGTCGCCGAGGTAGCGGTAGGAACCGTTCTCCCACAGAAAGTAGAGCATGGAGGAATCGGTAAAGGCGATGAGCGTGTTGCCGACAGCGTCAAATGAGTTGATTTCGGCCAGTACGTTGGAGTAGAGGCTGTTGTAGGTGGTGGTGTCGTCGCTGTCCATCCAAAGGATATTGTAGAGGCCTTCGATGACGCCTGCTTCGTCGGTCTGTTGTTCGACGAAGATGTAGTGTTTGTAGAGGGCTGTCTGGTGGACGAATTTCAGTGAGCGCTCATCGCTGAGCGTGAGCACCGGTGTTGGCGGCAGAATGGGCTTTAGCGTGCCGTTCTCTCCGACGAGGCCGTAGGCAAGGGCAAGGTCACCGTCAGGGCATTCATAGTCGGACGGGGTGGCGGTATATCCGTTGTACTTGATTTCTTTTATCATAAGGCAGGCAATAAGTTACGGGTGATGATGGGCAGAAGTACGTCAGCGTTGCGGGTGACGGGTGTGCCGATACCGAGACGGGCTTTCCCTGTCGTGCCGCACGCGCGGAGTATGGCAGCGCACAGGCGCTTGGAGGCGGCGCGGAAGTGGCGGCCTTTCTGGTTCGTGGGATAGACGACTGCCTCGAAACGCCCGACGGTTGGTGCGCGGTGGGAAACGTAGAGGTAGTATTCTCCGGAATCGACTGCCACGTCCAATACGTCGCCACGTTGCAGCCCGAGGAATCGGGCAACGCGGGCGGATATGTCTATCCGTCCGGATGCCGAGAAGATGATGTCGGGCTTGCGCGTGTTATGTCCGAGGAGGCTTTGCATGTGGGTGTGGGCGGTGTATTTCGTAGATGGTTCTGCCGTGCGTAGGGCGTACGCTGACAGAGAGTTTTACGGCGGTGGAGACGGGCAGCCCGTAGTCGTAGAAAATGCGTGCGACGGAGGGGCAGAGCGTCTCGAAGCCGATGCAGCGGTACTTGCTGTTGTACTGTATGTCGCAGAGCTGCGTGGGCTGCTCGATGTCGGGGTTGACGGTGAAGCCGTAGTTGGTCTTTGGCTTGTCGCCGTCACAGAGGCGGAAGACATAGACTTTCGCGGCGTCGCTCTCGCGGGCGTGTGTCTTGATGTGGTGGAACAGGGCCTTGGAGAGTGTCACGGAGTTGTCGTCGGGGTCGGCGATGACGTAGTATGTGCGACGCCGTACCCAATTGGTTATTTTCCGGAAGATGTTCATCATTGGCGTAAAGATAGGAAGAGGGGGAGGAGTGTGGGGTTTATCTTTTTATCGGTGTGTAGTCTTTCCGCGAGCGGAAGCTGATGGTCTCGATGAATGTGTAGGAGAGTGTGCCGTTGATGGTTTCGCGGTGGCGGCGGGCTTCTTCGCGGGTGGTGAAGATGTAGGAGCAGATTTCCTGTTTGGTGGTGCCGCGGGTGGCGATGATGTTGGCGTAGTACTTGCGTCCGAAGATGAACGCGATGATTTCATTCAATGCTGTTGTGGTCATGATGTTGTGGGTTTTGGAGTTTCAGACTATGGTGAATTGTATGCGCTGCATATTGGCGTCGATTACCTTCATGGCGAGGGCGATGTTTTTCTCGCTGAAGCGGAAGGTGTCGATTTTCCCCGCGAAGGCGTCGAGGCAGCGGTAGAGGGCGGCGATGGGTTGCGGGACTGAGCTCTTGCTGTTGCCTCCGATGCGGCTCTGGACGAGGTGGTCCATGCGGAGGTTGTGGCGGATGAGTTGGCGGATGAAGAGCATGGCGATGATGGCGTTTGTGCGCATTTCGTCGTAGGGGTAGTTGGGCATTTGGCGCTTGAACTCGGCGTTGACGGTGAAGTAGAGTATGGCGAAGTCACGGGCGTACTCGTTGATGAATCTCTGCGTCTGTTGCCGGATATGCTGGATATGGGCGAAGTCGAGGTCTTGGCGCAGGGTCTCTTCGTGCTGCTGCCGTAACTTTTTTACGGTGCGGGATAATTTGGTGAGGAGGGTGATGCGCTGCTGTGCTGCTGCGGCGAGGACGCGGTCGGTATAGTCCCACGCTATCTGCATGAGGATGCAGGGCTCGAAGGCGATGCGCAGTTGCTCCTCTTTAGAGAAGTTGTCGAAGATTTGGCGTGTCTCGGCGGCGACGCGGTCTTTGAAGTATTTTTCCTTGAGGTCGTTTGGGACTATGTCGGGCAGTCCTTCGAGGAGTTTGTTCTGGATTTCGGGTATCATATTACTTTGGCGTTAGAGAAGAGAATGTTGAAGGTTTTGTTTCGGAGGGAAGGGAGGTTGCGGACGACGAAGTCGTGCACCTCGTCGGTATCGACTGGCCAGAGTGGGCAGTAGGTGTAGGGGAGCTGTCGGTAGAAGCGTCCGCCGACCATGATGTCGAGGTAGATGGTTTGCATGGTTTTTATTGTTTGGAGGTTTGACGGCGTTTGTTGAGCGTGCGAACGACATCGCCGATGTCGGTGTAGGTGCGGCGGTCGCCGTCGATTTCGTAGGTGGTTCTTGGCACGCCGTAAGGCGAGAACTTCACTGTGGCGGTGACTTTGTGGGTGTCGTCGCGGTAGACGCTGAGGCCGCGCTTCATGTAGAGGAGGGTGAAGTAAATGTCTCTTATTGAGAGGGATTTGTTGGTCATGATTTAGTCTCTTAGTAGTTGAAACTCGTACGCCCATACCCACGGATTGCTGTTCCATGTGCCTTTGCCGCTCACCTTGTCGATAAGGGCGGCGAAGGCTTCGCGTGGAGTATTGAAGCCATAGTCATTACTCCCTTCGTAATCGTAGAAATAATGAGGAAGATAAGCGCAAATTCCCTCTTTTAGGCAATCCTCGTCAGATATCTCCTGCAAGCGTTCAACCTTTACGGCTGTTATTTGGAGACGGTGCGGCATAAGGTCGGCTTTGACGAACATTTTATTAGTCCATCCTGCTGGCACTGGGTATGGTCTGAATATGTCTAATTCATTGTAGGCTTGCGCAATTGCCACGACTTCGCCTACCTTGTATTTTGGCAAAAGTTGTCCTCCGTCCATAATGGCTTCATCTGCATCATGCATCCATACTTCTGTTCCCCTTCCTCCTTTGTATTTGTGAATGCTGAAACCTGCGACCCATTCGCCTTTGAACTCCCTCGGACAAGTGATAAGTCTTCTCGTCATAGTCTTGCGACCGTGCAGCACGGCCTGCGTGAGGCCGTAGCGGTCATTGAACATTATCTTCTTCATGGTCTTTCGTTTTTAGTAATTCTGGGTTTTCGTGGATATTCCCTACTATCTCAAATTCCGTTGTTTCAAAGTCGTGCGGTGTTAGGTAGAATTTGAAAAAAGAAACATCGTAAAACTTGACAGAACAATAAGCGGCATCCCACTTGACTACATAGTGCGAATCGAAAGGATATGTCACCTTTTTTATAATATCGCCCTCATATATCTCCTTTCCATTGATATCATGCAATCCAGTGAACTGCCCTATGCTTTCGGGGTCAACAAGAAAGTCATCTGCCGATGGATAAGGCCAGCTATATATCTCGTCGGGCGTGATGAAGTGCTCGCCGCGATTGACGAAGTAGTAACCGTAGAGCCACTTTCTGTTTTTGGCGTTGTAGCCTCTGAATTTTATTGTTCGCATTGTCTTTTGATTTTAATATGCTCTAAAATAGGTCTGTTGGTTTGATGCTGTCTAGGTAGACCCATTGGATAATATCATCCCAGGTATAACCGTATGAACCAAATATTAGCTCATTAAGGTCTGTCCTGAAGTATGTTAGAATATACTTATCGTGACCGCCGTCCCTTACCTTTGCCAATATTTGGCAGTCGTACTCAGGCCTTTCCAGTATGGAGTGCCATATTATATTTCTGTGCGCCCACAGACCGAATTTGTAGCCTTGGGAAAAGTCGTCGGCCGCGCATGCTGGGATACTATCTCCGTTGCCGTATTCACACAGGCTTCTCCATCTGCATTCTTTGCATTTGTAACGATACTTGATTCTTTCTTTGAGGATTTCTTTGTACCTAAAGAAACTTTGATAAATCAAATTAATACTCAGCATAATACGTTTTGAGGTTTGCGCGTTGCGTTGATTTTTAATTTCACTCATAATTATTCAACGGTTATGGTGACACGTCTTGGTTCTTCGTCTTCCCATTTCAGCTCGGTGAAAAATAATCGTGGTAACTTCACGTAGTCATTCGGGTCGTCGGATAGCCATATATTTCCATCAGCTTTGTGGGGCTTATCCGCATAGAAGAACAAGTCGCCCGATTTGTCTCGGGCGATGTAGCCCTCCATTGTTAGTGTTTTTGTTTCCATTTTATTATAGATAGTTTAATAGGTTCATTTTTCTTTCGGCAACGGCGGCACAGGCATCCAGTGGGTAATTTTTCCTCTGGAAGAGAATGAGCACCATCCATCTTTATCCGTTTGTACAAATGGATTGTTGCTGCGGTGGGTGAAGTATTCCTCGTATTCGGCGTCATGTACTATGACTTGCTCGTCATAGTCTGGAAGTCGGTCTTCGACGCTTATCCACGGTGACTGCTTGGACTGCCATTCCGCGCCTGCTATGAACGCATCCTTTATTTCTTCTACGCCGAAGCCGTAATCTTCGATGTCAGCGGCCGTGGGGGATTCACTTCCGATGTTTTCTTTTACCCACGCTTTTGCTGCTTTATTTATTGCTTTCTGTTTCATGTTGTTTGTCTTTATCTTTCGATTTCAAGATACATATCATGGTATTTCATACATTCAAGAAGTAGCCCCTGAAGGAATCGCAGAGCACCGCCGTATGTTCCAAAGCCGTTTGGAGAATCGTATGTGTGTGCTTCATCCTTATTGTTAGCCATTTTTCTTATAGCTGCTAACACAAGAGGCTCTGCTTCCGCTCCAGTCTTGCCTTCAATCTCTGTCACCCAATACTTCGCGTCGAATGCCCAGCAGAACATATCGCAGAGGTTACGCGTGATGTTTAGGTCAGACCACACGATTGAGGTGTCGTCTATCAGGTTTCCATCTTCATCGTAAAGCGCGTCACTATTGAATACGGTTTCCCGCTTTTTGTGCCAAAAGATATTGTAGCTCATAATTTGTTCTTTTTTGCGGCGGTGTAAGCCGCCATTACTTGTTCAAATAATTTTCGCTGCCGCTTAGTGAACGGCATGAACGAGTGGTTGAGCCATCGGCAGATGTAGTAGGGCTTATTGTCATGGCAGTCTTCGCCTGTGTACTTAATGAACCATGAAGTACGGCTCTCACCAATAGCCCTGATGAATGCGTCTATAAGCAATGGATAACGCATCAGAGACATGGCGTTAGAGGTGAAATTAGCCTTTGGGCAGACGATGCAGCCGATTCGCCGCACGTGCTTGTACTCTGGATTAATTGGGAGGCCGTGGCGGTGTATATAGTCCCACACTTCTTCTTCAATCCAGTCCACAATCGGCTACAATTGTATTAATGACTTCGCCCCCTCGCTCTGACAGTGTTCAGAGAAGTATTCGCTTAACAGTGCATTACTAACCTTGCGGGTTTTCTTGTTCTTCACCGAGAGCACCGTCCTTCCTCGCCGCTTCGCGCTTTCTGCCGCCCTCACTCCGAGGATGCTGCAGTCGTCGACGTAGTGCCTGTTGTGCTTGTAGTCCTCACAGCAATAAGCGCGCTGCACGGTTGGAAGCATTCCGCTGTGGTTCACCTTAATATTTTGGATAAATCCAAACTTGTGGTCGCGCCGCCATATCACATCGGGGTAGTTTTCACGGATGAAGCGCAACGTAGTCGAGCTTTCAAATGAGTGGTTGAAGAAGGCACGGAAATGTATGCCACTGCGCTTACAGAGGTCATAGCATACTTGACTATCCTTCCCGCCAGAGAATCCGAGACGCGGTTCCAGTCCCATTTTCTCGGCTATCTTGGCGAATTTCTGGATGCGCTCAATTGCAGTGCGCTCTTGTTCTTCGGCGAATAGTGATGGCTGTGTCATGCTCATGGTGGTTATTCAGGTCGGAAGCAGAAGTCGGCGAAGAGGTCGATGAATTGCCTTGCAGCGTATTCAGCGAGTTCTTCGCTCTTGAAGGCGAGGCGAGACCCGTAGTACGAGTACGCGTACGACAGCGCGTTAGACGCATACGAGCCCGCAACACCGCCATGCGCATTGCAGCCGCCACGACAAACAACACGGCTCTTATCGGCGTCGTTCATTTTGTCGTATTCTTCTTTACTAACCAAGTAATACCAACCATACCAACGCCATTCGTCTTCTGTAAACTGCGGCTCCCAACCCTCGTTGAGGGCGGCAACGATTATGCGGAGTTTGAGGTAGGCTATGATGTCAGGTGTCAATCCGCCAACCCTCGTACTGATGGTCTTGTATTCAATAACCAGCGGATGCTCGCTGCCAAGTTCCTCGCAGGCATCCTCAAACGTCTTGACGCGCACTGTCACGTCCAACTTTCTGAAAATCTCCTCCCCGAAAAGATATTCAAGTATTGAAATGACTTTTCCCTCTCCTTGGTATTTTGCTGTTGCGTAGGTGTCCAGCAGCCTACGTTCACGGACTCCAATTATATTATTACTCATTGTTGTTTGATTTTAGATTGTTGGTTGAATCGAAGTTTTGGCATTTCTGCGTCTCTTCGTTGTATTCAGGCGCGACCCACCACAGGTATGCGTCTGGAGGGTCTGGCAAGTATCGCTTGCACTGCTTCTTAATCGGACAGCAGACGCCGGAGCAATAGCAGTAATCTGTTTTCATGATGATGCGTTTTGGGAAGATAGAGGAAATTAGGGGAAAATTTCCCTTTTTCAAGTTGGTTAATCTCTTTCTTGATTGAGTTGACGTAATTGACTATACGCTCGTAGTTCCTGCCGCTCAGTTTGCTGTCCTTGTAGGCTCTTGCAATGAGTTCTTTACCAGTGCCGTGGAAGCAACCTACACGCCATATATCGTTAGAGCGCGTCCACGTGAAGTAACGACCACTGCTCCACCAATTTTTGAAGACGATGTAATCATAATTTTCACGTACCACAGCATCCCCAGTCAACCTTGCAGCACCGAAAATACGGGCATGCTCGCAAATCTCTACATCGCCGCAAACCTCTACATCTTCGTCAACTCGCGCTAAATCATACACTTTGGCGTTTCCATGCACCCAAGCGTTTCCAAGCACTGCAGCCATGCCGCTCACAATAGCATTTTCGTAAACCTTGGAATCTCCGTAAACATATGTATGTCCACACACCTCTGCCTCGCCGTACACCTTTGCATGTCCGT
>JAUNOO010000003.1:0-5837 GCA_030531095.1 Bacteroidales bacterium | reverse complement strand
GCACATTGGCATCATCCCGCACCTTTGCATCGCCGAGCACATTGGCATTATCCCACACCCAGCAATTTCCATAGTGCGACAGATTATATTCACTTTCAATAAAGCCGCCGATTTGACCCTTCTTTATATTACCGAAATCGCGTATTGCCTGAATACGATAGAGTTTCTTGCCATCGCGCTCGATGAAACGGTCTGTCAGCAGTATATACTTTTTCTCTTCCATGGTTACAGCTTAATGATGTTGACGTATTGAAGTTCTCCCTTGTAGCCGCGAGCCCTCAGTTCTTCGATGAGTTGGCGCGGCGTGAATTCCGCGAGAGCGTGGGTGCAAGACTTCACAATCTGGGGGGTTAGCCTGCTTACTACGCCTATAACGCTGTGCGTTCGTCTGCCTTGTGCAGTCCTTGCAATAACATTGCAATCCGTCATTGCTTCTGTTGCTGACATAGAAGTGCTCTGCCGTTAATGTTCTGCCACACTTTGGGCAGGTCTTTGTTTGGGTTGTTTCGTTAGTTGTCATGATATTGTTATTTGTTTGTGATATTAATTATTGCGGAAAGATTTGGCCCCGCCGAAATTGATAATATGCATCATTTCGCGGAATCGGTCGGCGATGCGTTCGTCGTAGTATGTCGCTATCTCGTTCGCGGAGAGGTTGGAAGAGACCAGCGTGCAAAACTGCTCTTCGTAGCGGTGAGAGAGTATATCCATTGCGGCAGTGACGAAATCGCCGTAGTGAATGCTCTCGCGTGGTTCCGTGCCGAGGTCGTCTATAGCGAGAATTTCAATGCTGCGAAGTTGGCGGTATTTGTAGACGTCTGCTTTGTTGTCCTGCGTGGGGTTGTTGTAGGCCTTTGCAAGGCGAACAAGTTCCTTTGCAGAAACTATCATGTAGCCGCGCACGGGGTATTCGTCGTCTCTGGGATACTCGTCATCGCGCAAGAAGTTGACGAGGTTCTGCAATGCGCGGAGTATTGTCGTTTTTCCGTTGCCAGCGCCGCCACAGAGGAATAGGCCGAAGGTGGGCGACGTGGAGGTGAGCCATTGGGATATGTCCCACAGGTGACGCTTGTATTCGTCCGTAGCGTTGAACTGGCGTTGGCGGTGCTCGACTTCGACACGGCAAGCCTCATACAGCATTGTGTAGACTTGCTTTGCCGTGTATGGAAGTCTAAAACGTGTCGGTGTACGCTTTCTCTTTTTGAGGAGAGAGTAGATTGCCTCGGCGTTGAGCTCGTCCTCTGGATTGATTTTCTTCATTGTTTTTCTTTTGGGTGGATTGTAGTACTATTCGCAGCCATGAATTGTAGTGGTGCTTGGCGTCTTGGAGTGACTGGTGGTGCAGCTTGCCGTCGGCAGCGCACTGCAGCTTGAACTCGTCGAGTTTGGTGCGGAGGGCAGACTTGTCCAGATGGTGGAGCACCTGCAACTGGTCGAGCCAGCTATCGTCACCTTTCAGGGCTTCTACTTCCTCATCGAGGTTGTTGGGCTCGTTGCGTGGTGGTTGTTCTTGGCAAACACCTCGTTCGGGCGTCTCCTTAGAGGGCGGTTCCTCGTCTGTCTGCGTAATTGCGTACGCTTCTGGGATTGAGGCGGCTTTGCGTTTGGCGCGTGAACACATATCTATGTAGCGATGTTGGATGGATGCAGATGTGATTACCCCACGAGAGAGCAGCGCCTTGTCAAAGAGCCCCACAGAACCGCAGTATTTCACTACTTCCTGCACCGTGTTTTCCTCCAGTCCGAAATACTCGGCTACGTCAAAGACAGTATTATCATCCCATTCAAGGAAGCAGCCGCGAACTCGGTATATTTCACATATGATATAGTCGTACACGGCAATGCCCTTGCAGCCTAAATCTTTCTTCAGTCGCTTTATGCGTCGGTCTTGATACCTATCTGTGTCGATGGTGTAGTAATTGAGACCGGTTTTGGTGTTTGCCATATCAACTTACTCGTTATTCAAATAATTAGTCACTTCGTTGCGGAAGTCGTCGACCGAGCGACAGACCACGTATTGGTATTCTCCATCGGCGCACAGGCACTTTTGCCATTCCTTTTGGCTTTCGGACTGTCTGCCTTTGGCGGTCTTCATTTCGATGAGCAACGCGCCGTAGTCGCGATTGCTTTTCAGCAGGATGAGGTCGGCGACGCCGGGCACTACTCCTTCGGCTTTGAGACGTGCCGCCGTGGTCTGGTCCCTGCGTCCGCCGTTCGGCACGGCGAACAGGCGTCCCCGAAGCCGTGGGTACTGGAGACGGAACCACCGGACGCACTCGCATTGTATGCGGTGTTCCTCGTCGGCTGGTCGTTTCCTATGGTTGCCCCCGCTCAAGGCAAGGGCAACCATCTGGTCAAGGGTCATCTTCATTCTTTAGCGGGGAAGTAGTCGACGATGGGCGTCTCGGTGACAGCGTTGATTTCGTAGTCTACAACAGTTCCTTTCATGCGTTCGCGGAAACGCTTGCAGGCTTCGTCGAAGGTGTCGGCCTGCACGAGGTAGTGGTTGGCAGACTTCTTTTCGATGCCCGTTTTTTCGTCGAGCACGATGAACGAGGCCTTTACCTTGTAGAACTTGTCGCCGTACTGGTCGAAGAAGGCTTCGGTGATGCGGGATTTCACGATTTGCGAGACCACGAAGTCGCCGCTTATGTAGGGTGTAAGCTCTTTGATGGTGCGTGTTTCCGCCTCGGTGAATGATAGCGCATCAATGAGGTCTTGCTCGTTGACGGTCTTTGTGAGACCATTCTCCATGACTTTGTCATATCGAACTGTGGAAATGAAATAGCGTGTCATGGGTTCAGTCTTTTACGAAGTTCTTTACTGAGAATCAGTTTGGCCGTGTGCTGCTCTGGGACGTCGATGGTTATTCCCTTGGCGATGTCGCGTGCCTTGCAAGCCTTCTTCGTTTTGTACCTGAATGTGCCGAACTTGCGGATGAACACGCTGTCGCCCTTCACAAGGGCTTCGGCGATGGCTTCAAACACGCTTTCGGTTGCTGATGCAGCTTGAGAGCGGGTAAGCGCCGCGTTCTCGGCTACGTGGGAAATGATTTCGTCTTTTTTTCATTTGATTTGAATTTTATCTACTTGTTGTCTTCGTTTTCCTTGTACAGGCGCAAGGCTAAAGTGATAAGAATTATCGTAACCTGCTTTCTTTTGGATTCATCGTCGGAAAGTTCGCTGAATTTTATCGCAATAGGCTTTTCAGTGATTCCGTTCCAGTCTTCTGGACTTAGCTCTTCGTCGAGCAGGAAAGAAACGCCTTTCACTTCGCTTTCTGAGAACTCAAATTGGAGCTTTAATTTCTTTTCTTCCATTCTTTTCGATTAATATGGATTTTTGTTGATTGTCAGTGTTAGGCGGCGTGTTGCGGCTGTGACTTCTATGTCTGGATAGATAGCCTCTATTCCCCGCACGAACTCGTCTGCATTGCTGTTGTTGTCGGACATGTGCAGGAGTATGATGTGGCGCACGAGCGACAAGTCGTTAGCCTGCAATGTGCGGACGCACATATCGTAGGACATGTGCGACTTGATTGTGCGTTCGTAGCGGTTCTTGCCTATGCGCCCTGCCGCGTAGTTGGTGTCTAGGATGTCCTTCCGGTAGTTGCACTCGAGCAAGATGTTGTTGAGGCGGGGGAATGTGTACTTGATGTAGTAGGTATCCGTCGCGAACAACACCGTTCCGCACTCCTCGTGCCGGATGAGGTAGCCGAAGGGCTCCACTGCATCGTGCTGGACGGGGAATGGCATCACCTCGTAACTGCCTATGCGCACGGGGGCGAGAGGGGCGAGACTTCTGTAGTAGGGGTACTTCCCTCGCGCGGCCTGTATGGCTTCGACTGTGCCGTGTGAGCCGTAGACGTTGATTCCGAACTCGGCGAAGCAATGCGCATAGGCGGCGTGGTCGCCGTGCTCGTGCGTGACCAGACACCCCACGATGTTGTCAACAGCGAAGTTGGTGGCACGCAGCACGACCTTGTGGAAGTCCATCCCCGCTTCAACTGCCAACATCTCGCCAGTCTTTTCGGACTGGAAGATGTAGCAGTTGCCGGATGAAGAGGAGCCAAGTACGTGCAGTTTCATTTGGCGGGGGAGAGGTTTAATAGCCCGGTTCTTCGTCCTCGGCGGAGGCTTGATTCACGGGGCTTGTCGTTTCTTGCTCTTGAATTTCGCCTACGCCTGCGGGAACATTGCGGGGAGCAGGTGGGGCAGGGGCTTCTTCGTCGTTGTCGAAGCCGACAACGCTCTTGTTGGCCTGTGCGGCTATCTCTTCCTCTACCTGCGTCGTGACGTCGATATAGTCGGCGTCCTCGATGTTCTCCTCCACGGTGCGCATACCCATGCTCAACTCGGGCGCATACGTGGAGCACCAGAACGACGCTGCACGGTAGCGCAACATCTGCTCAGGCATGGTGCGCCACTTGCTTCCGTTCTTCGTGTACCAGCCTTCTTCGACAGCCATCTGTATGGTGACGGCAGTGCCGCGAAGAGCCTGCGGGGACTTGGACGTGATGGGCTTGCCGTTCTCGTCGTGGGTCACACCTTTGGGCGTTGTCCATGCGACGCACTTCACATTCGCCACGCCGTTGGAGCATACGCCGTTGGAGGTCATTTCAAACTTCAACGGCTCAAAACGTCCGCAGGTGTTGATGGTGGCGATGAGGAACTTGGACGACCAAGAGGGACGGCCGTAGACGATGTACAGATTCTGCATCACCATGAGGGGGGAAGCCACGATGCGCGTGGCGACGTCGAACGCGATGACGCAGTTGGCGACGGCTTCGGCTTCTGATACGGTCTTTTTGGGACCTTCGCCAGTCTTGCCACCGACTACACCGCCAATGCGGTAGTTCTCGGGCACGAGGCTGGAGTTTGCAAACATGGTGGAGAAACGATTGAGCGTTTCGAGCGTTGAGGGGTCGAAAAAGTTGATTCCGACAGGGGCGTTGCTCTGGTGGGCAACAGGGGCAATTTGTCTTTCCATTGTGTAAATGTTTTAGGTTGTTGTTATTTGATAGTTAGCTGTTTGTCGTTGGTGACGAGGAGGAATATCATCTGTGCGTTGGAGGGAATGAACTTGTTCACGCTTTCGGCGCGGTCGATGAACATTGGCGCGTAGACCTCATAATGCTTGGCGAGCGTGTTGGTGATGTCGATACCGGCGTTTATCTGTCGCGCGGTGTTGCAGGTTCCGTAGGCTACGCCGTCGATAACGGGGATGCAGACTTCGTATTCGTTGCCGTCGAGGGTGGTGTCGAAGAGCTTCCAGCGCACGAGGCTGAAGAGTGAGTTGAGGCGGCTCTCGCAGTCGTCGATGCGTGCCCGGGAGAACTTTGCGGCGATGTATTCGCGCTTCTCAATGTCGGCTATCTTCTTCGACAGTTCGCGGCCTTCATTCTCGAGGCGTTCGATTTCGCGGTTGCAGTTTTCGATGAGGATGCGGTTGTTGAGTTGGATTTCAAGGTTCTTTATTGCCGCCTTCACCAAGTCGGCACGCTGTGTAAGTTCGCTGTCGGTCTGTGGCTCTTTGGCGGCCAGTTCGGCAACTATTTCGGTAAGTCGCTTCGCATTGACTGCATACTCTGACAGCACGTTGCCGTTGACTTCTGACGCTGTTACTTTCGGGGTGGATTTCAGACGTTCATAGAGGCTTTCGATTCTTCCGTCGATGGTGGCTATCTTTTGGGTGTAGTCGGCAAGTTCGTCGTTGCGCTGATTAAGCTCGTCTTGAAGCGATTGGAGTTGCGAGGACAAGGACTTGCCGCGGGTCTGATTGTCTTTAAGCTGGTTCTGTTTGTGCTCCTCGAACTTTCGGAGGGCGTCTTGCACCATG
>JAUNOO010000061.1 GCA_030531095.1 Bacteroidales bacterium | reverse complement strand
TTCTGTAGCCCATTTATGTGCCAATAATTTGCATGAGGACAACAGGTATATCGTTACCTATAATATATGAGTGGCGGCAAAGCCTACTGCTGCCCGCGCTAACGGCGGTGGAGTCCGCACTCCTTGTGGGCGGGGTCTTCCCACCACCAACGGCCGGAACGGATGTCGGCGCCCGGCGCTACGGCACGCGTGCAGGGCTGACAGCCTATGCTGGGGTAGTCGCGACGGTGGAGCACGTTGTAGGGCACGTCGTTAGCGTTGATGTATGCCCACACGTCGTCCTCCGACCAGTGGACGAGGGGGTTCACCTTGATGAGGCGGTTCGCCTCGTCCCACTCCACGACCTTCACGCCCGTCCGCGTCACCGACTGCTGTTGGCGAAGGCCGCACACCCAGACGTCGAGCGTAGAGAGTGCGCGGAGCAGGGGCTCAATCTTGCGGGCGCGGCAGCACGCCTTGCGCAGTTCCACCGATTCGTAGAAACCATTGATGCCGTGCGCCGCCACGTAGCGCTCCACGGCGGTGTGGTCGGGGAAGAACACCTCCAGGCGCACGCCGTAGCGCTCGTTGGTCTTGTCAATGAGGCGGTAGGTTTCGGGAAAGAGGCGGCCCGTGTCGATGGTGAATATGCGCGCCGAGTGGTCGATGCGCAACATCATGTCGGTGAGTACCTGGTCCTCGAGCCCCAGACTGGAGGCCAGCGCCACGCGGCGGCCGTAGTGGGTGAGGAAATATCGGAGCACCTCTTCGGGTGCGGCGTGCTCCAAGGCGGCGCACAGCTGTGCCGCCTGTTCCGCCGGAGTGGCGGGAGCGTTTTTTTCTGTTTCGTTGGCCATGTCGTTGTCCGGTTTTAGTTTGCAGTTACTTTCAGTCCGCCACAATCATGCCTGCGCCGACGGTCTCGAACGTGGCGGCGTCAATGATGACGAGGCTGCCCGTGGTGCGGTTGTCGGCATAGAGGTCGAAGTTGAGCGGCTTGGCAGTTTTGAGGCGCACGTGGGCGATGTCGTTCATGCGCACCGTCGTGTCGTCGTATTCCTGCTCGAGCGTGTTGATGTTGACTTTGTAGTCCACCGCCTTGACCAGCCCGATGACCTCGTCGGTGGTGTGACGTACAATATATTTGACGCCCGGCGCGAGGGGCTTGTGGTTGAGCCAGCAAAGCAGCAGGGTGAGGTTGGAATCGGTGCGGGGTTCTTCGCCCGTCTTGACAATCATGCAGCCGCGACTCACGTCGACGTCGTCAGCCAGGCTGACTGCCACGCTCTGGGGCGCGGTGGCTTCGGTGAGTGACGTGGCTGCCTCGTCGATGGCGGTCACTTCGGAACGGGTGAGCGAGGGCAGGATGGTCACCTTGTCGCCCACGCTGAGGCGGCCCGAAGCGAGGCGGCCGGCATAGGCGCGATAGTCGGGGAAGGCGGCGCTCTGTGGGCGGATGACGTACTGCACGGGCAGGCGCATGGGCAGTTCGTCCACGCCCGCCTTGAGGGGCAGGGTTTCAAGCAGGTGGAGGAGCGTTTCGCCGCCGTACCACGGGGTGCGCTCGGAGCGGTTCACCACGTTGTCGCCGTCGAGCGCCGAAATGGGGATGTAGTAGACCTGCCGCAAGTCGAGTTTTTCGGCGATGGCGGCATATTCGCGGCAGATGTTGTCGTAGACCTCCTGCGAGAAGTCCACGAGGTCCATCTTGTTGATGGCCACAATGACGTAGTCGAGGCGCAGGAGCGAGGCGATATAGGAGTGGCGCTTAGTCTGCTCGAGAATGCCGTGGCGCGCGTCGACGAGGATGATGGCGGCGTCGGCAGTGGAGGCGCCGGTCACCATGTTGCGGGTGTACTCGATGTGTCCCGGCGTGTCGGCGATGATAAATTTGCGCTTGGGCGTGGCGAAATAGCGGTACGCCACGTCGATGGTGATGCCCTGTTCGCGTTCGGCGCGGAGTCCGTCGGTAAGGAGGGCGAGGTTGACGGCTTCGTTGCCCAGACGCTCGCTGGCAGCCTTGACCGCCTCGAGCTGGTCTTCAAAGATTGACTTGCTGTCGTAGAGCAGGCGGCCGATGAGGGTACTCTTGCCGTCGTCCACACTGCCTGCTGTCGTGAAGCGCAGCAGTTCCATATCTAAATATCCTTTCATAATAAGGTGGGTGTCTGAGTGTATTTGTGTTGGAAAATAAAAATGGTCAGAGGGCGCGCCGCTGGCAGAGCGGCGTGAATGGCGGGCGGTGTTTCAGAAGTAGCCCGCTTTCTTGCGGTCCTCCATCGAGGCTTCAGAGCGTTTGTCGTCCGAGCGTCCGCCGCGTTCCGTGACGCGCGAGGCGGCGATTTCGTCGATGATGTCCTCCAGCGTATTCGCCTCCGACACGGTGACGCCCGTGCAGGTGATGTCGCCGATGGTGCGGCAGCGCACGCGTTTGCGCACCACCTTTTCCTCGGGTTTCAGTTTCATGAAGGGATAGTAGGCGAGCCAGATGCCGTCGCGCTCAAAGACGTCGCGCTCGTGGGTGAAATAGAGCGAGGGCAGGGCGATGTGCTCCTGGAGGATATACTGCCAGACGTCCATTTCTGTCCAGTTGCTCAGTGGGAACACGCGGAAGTGCTCGCCCTGCTGCTTCTTGCCGTTGAAGATGTTCCACAGTTCGGGGCGCTGGTTCTTGGGGTCCCACTGGCCGAACTCGTCGCGGTGGGAGAAGAAGCGCTCCTTGGCGCGGGCTTTCTCTTCGTCGCGGCGTGCCCCGCCGAGGGCGGCGTCAAACTTGTATTTCTCCAGTGTGTCGAGGAGGGTGACGGTCTGGAGTTTGTTGCGACTGGCGTTGTAGCCCGTTTCTTCCACGACGCGACCCGTGTCGATTGACTCCTGCACAGAACCGACGATAAGCCTTACGCCAAGACGCGCCACGAGTTCGTCGCGGAAGCGAATGGTTTCCTCGAAGTTGTGGCCCGTATCAATGTGGAGGAAGGGGAAAGGAATTGTGGCAGGATAGAAAGCCTTATATGCCAGGTGAGCCATGACGATGGAGTCCTTGCCGCCCGAAAACAGCAGCACGGGACGCTCAAACTGTGCGGCGACCTCGCGCAACACGAAGATGGCTTCGGACTCCAGTTCTTTCAGATGTGTGATTTTTTCGCTCATTTCTATTGGAATATTGTTTGTGTCACAATGGGGGAGAGGGTGCGGTCAAAGCCCGGCGCGGACAAATTTCTTGGCGTAGTAGGTGATGATGTAGCGGGCGCCGGCGCGGCGGATGGCGGTGAGGCTCTCGGCAAATATGCGCTGCTCGTCGAACAATCCGTCGCGCGCGCCGTTTAGGAACATCGAGTATTCGCCAGAAACCTGATACGCCACCAGCGGATAGTCGGGGAAACGCTGCGAGGCGCGGTAGAGGATGTCGAGATACGCCAAGGCGGGCTTCACCATAATCCAGTCGGTGCCTTCTTCGATGTCGGCGGCGATTTCCTCCAGCCCCTGGTCCTTCGTGCGGTAGTCCATTTGGTAGGTCTTGCGGTCGCCGAAGGAGGGCGCCGAACCAGCAGCGTCGCGGAAGGGGCCGTAGTAGGCGGAGGCGTATTTGGCGGAGTACGCCAATATCTTAGTGGGGAGTTTTTCGCGGTCGAGCCGTTGGCGCAGGGCTTCAATCTGGCCGTCCATCATGGCAGAGGGCGCCACGAAGTCGGCTCCTGCCACAGCGTGCTGGTACGCCATTTCGGCGAGGAGGGGAAGCGTGGAATCGTTTTCCACATCGTGGCCGTGGAGCAGACCGCAATGGCCGTGGGAGGTGTACTCACAGAGGCAGATGTCGGTGAAGACGACCACTTGCGGGAAGCGTGCCTTGATGGCCCGCACGGCGCGGCTGATGATGTTGTCGGGCTTGTAGCCTGCCGTGCCGCGCTCGTCCTTTTCGCCCTCGGGGACAACGCCGAAGAGCAACACCTTGTCAATGCCAAGGGAGAGCGTGTCGGCAATGTCGTCGAGGAGCGTGTCGATGGAGAAGCGGTAGATGTCCTTCATCGTGGCGATTTCCTCCCTGACGCCTTCGCCCTCGGTGACGAAGTAGGGGTAGATGAGGCCCGACGGGCGGATGGGCGGCACGTCGGCATACTTGTCTCTGATTTCGGGTGTTTCCCTGAATTGTCTAAACCTTTTCATTGAGTGTTTCCTTTAACTTGTTCTTGGTGGTGTCGCCCTTTCCCACGAGCAGCGTGGCGACGGGCAGGGTGGTGTATTTTTGGCAGAATGCCCCGACGCCTGAGGGCGAGGCAAAGAGGATTTTCTCGAACTGGGCGAGGTCGACCCGCGGCGCGTCGGGGGCGGGGCGGTTGGCGTAGACGGTGAGGTGCGTGACGCAGTGGCCCTGGGCGCGCAAGCCGTCGGAGAGGGCGGGCAAGCCCTTGTCGGAGCGCGGCAGGAGGATGCGCTGGCGGCGTTCCTGCCGTCCGAAGAACTGGAGCAGCCCTTCAGCCGATTGGGTGGGCGATTCGACGTCGGGGTGGAGGTGGTGGTCGGCAAGGGCGGCGCTGGTGACGGGACCCACGGAGGCGATTTGGACGTGCGAGAGGCGGCGAAGGTCAATGCCCGCTTCGTCGAGCAGCGCGAAGAAATGCTGCACGCCGTAGCGACTGGTGAAAATGAGCCAATCGTAGGCGGCACGGCGCAGATTCTCTTTTTCAGCCACCGTTACCTCGGCACGTTCTATCCGGATGAGGGGCGTGTGGACGATGGTCTCACCGGGTGCAGGCGCAGGGGCTACTGTGCCTGTGGCGAGGACGCGCGCCGAATGGTTTTTGGCCTCGAACGCCACGACCTCTCCCACTATGGCAAGGAGGGGCGTGGGGTACTTGACCACGGCATAGCGCATTTCGCCGAGGGTGGTGAAGAAGGTGCGCTGGTCGGGCAGGGACACGTTGCAGACGAGGGCGACGGGCGTGTCGGCGGGGCGACCGGCAGATAGCAGTGCGGCGGCTATCTCGGGCAAGTTGGCGCCGCCCATGTAATAGACGAGGGTGTCGGCGGTGGGCGTCTGGAGGTGGCTGCCGTGACCGGAAACAAATGCTACCGACGAGGCTATGCCGCGGTGGGTGAGGGGAATGCCTGTGGCGGCAGCGAGCGCGATGCCGGAGGATATACCGGGAATGACCGTCACTTCGACAAAGCGCGAACGGAGGCAGTCTATTTCCTCACGGCCGTGGGCAAATATCATGGGGTCGCCGCCCTTGAGGCGCACCACTTTTTCGCCTGCCACGGCGGCGGCATAGACCATTTCGTTTATTTCGTCCTGACGGTGGCTGTGGCGGCCGGCGCGTTTGCCTACATAGACCTTGCGCGCTGCATAGCGCGACAGAAAATCGCGGTCGAGGAGGTCGTCGTGGAAGATGACGTCGGCGGCAGCGAGGGCGGCGTCGCCTGCCAGCGTGAGGAGGTCGGGGCGACCGGGACCGAAGCCCACGAGGGTGACGCTGCCAAACGTGCGGCGGTGGTCGTGTGCCGCAAAGAGTGCCTTGAGTGCAGGGCGGCCTGTCTTTCCCACTACTGCCAGATTGCCTTGAAGGGGATGGGTTTTGAAAGGCAGGCGTTCGGCAATGCGATGGTCAAGTCCGAGACGCTGGAGGGCACAAGTGGCAACGATGAGGGCGTCAATGTGACCGCTATCGACCTGAGCAATACGTTCTTCGATGGTGCCGCGGATGCTCACTACCTCAATGTCTTGACGGAGCTGGAGGAGTTCGGCGCGCCGCATCTTGGAACTTGTGCCAACGCGGCTGCCAGCAGGCAATTGTGCAAGCGTCAAACCGTCGCGACTGACAAGGGAGTCGCTCTTGTCGCCGCCGCGTGTGAGGCAATAGAGCTCCAGTCCGGCGGGGAGGGGGTAGGGCAGGTCTTTGGCGGAGTGGACTGCCACGTCTGCCTCGCCCGAAAGGACGGCGCGGTCGAGTTCGCGCGTGAAAAAGTCGGACGCGATGTCTGCCATGAGCGAAACGTCCTTGTGGCGGTCGCCGTAGGACGCAACTTCCTGCACGGTATAGGGCAGTTGGGGGAAGAGGCTGAAGAACTCCTTCACCTGAAGCAGCGCCAACGGACTGCGGCGGCTGATGACGCGGATGGGATTGTGGGGCGTGGACGTGGGCATGGGAAACGGAGTGTTACTTGATGCGGTTTTTGGAGAAGCGCGACGTGATGATGCGGCCGGTAATGCTCAGCACAAGCACAATGACGGTCAGCAACAGGGCGGAGGCGTAGGCGCGTTCCTGAACTTCGGGAATGGGGCTCGACAGTTGGAAAAAGACGGACAGCGGCAGCGTGGCGGCAGGCTCGTCGAGCGAGGCGGGGATGTTGTCGGTGAAGCCGGCAGTGAAGAGCACTCCGGCCGCGTCGCCTATGGCGCGACCCACAGAGAGGAGGGTGGCGGTGGCAACGCCGGGAGCTATCTGACGAAGCACCACGCGGCAGGCTTCAAGCTTTGTCGCCCCGAGCGAATAGGTGGCCTCGAGCAATTCGTGCGGCACAGACTTCGCCACCTCGTCCATGGAGCGGACAAAAATGGGGACGATGAGCAACGTGGTCACGAAGATGCCGCCCATAAGACTGGTCTTGAGCCCCAGAAATATCATCACGGCAAAGGCAAACGCGCCGTAGACGATGGACGGAATGCCGAAAAGAACGTCGAACGACAGCCGCGTGAAATAAGTCAGGCGCGAACCCTTCTTGAGATAGACGTTCATGTAGAACACGATGGGAATGCTGACGAGCAACCCCAGTGCGGTGGAGCCACCCACTATCATGAGCGAGCCGACAATGGCATTGAGGATGCCACCCTCCTTGCCCAGATAAAAACCGCCGCCGGGGAGCGACGTTATCATGTCCCACGTGAGCGACTTGATGCCCGTGCGCCCGATTGTCCAGACGATGCTGGCAAAGAAGCCGAACACGAGGAGCGTGGCGAGCAGCATCAGCACACTGGCTATTTTTTCTTCTACAAATTTCAGTTTCATAACTTGAATTTCTTTTCCACGTTTTGCAGAACTACCCGAGAGAGGGCGTTGAACAGGAGGATGATGACAAAGAGGACGAGGGCAGCAAACATCAGTGCCGACTCATACATGGGCAACGACAGCATTTCGCCGTAGTTGTTGGCGATGAGAGCGGGCAGAGGATAGGCGCCGTCGAAGAGCGAATGGGGCACGCCCACCATATTGCCGCACACCATGAGCACGGCAAGCGTCTCGCCGAAAGCTTTCGACACGGCGAGCACCACAGCGGCGATAATGCCGGGAGCAGCCTTGCGGAGAACGATGCTGCGCGAAATCTGCCACCGCGTAGCGCCCAGCGACGCCGAGGCTTCCTTGAGGTCGCGGGGAATGATGGAGAAGAGTTCCACAAAAAGGCTCACGAGCAGCGGCACAATCATGATGGCGAGGACAATACCACCTGCCAAAAGGGTGTAGCCACTGGTGTAGTCGACAAAATGTGGGCCGAGCGTGTCGGCTATCCACGGCACAACTATCAGTGTGCCCCAGAGGCCGTAAACTACAGAGGGGATGCCGGCGAGGATGTCAAGCACTGGGAAGATAATCTTCTTGACCAGCGGGTGGGCGCGCTCAGTCAGATAGAGCGCCGTGAGGATTGCCACGGGGACGGCGAGCACGACGGACAGCAAGGTGACGTAGACGGACGAGAGGATGAACGACAGGAAGCCGAACCTCCCGCTCAGTGGGCTCCACTCGGTACTGCCGAGCAGGTCCTTCAGGGAATGGACCGCCAGGATGTCGGACGACTTGTAGAGCAGGCCAGCCGCCATGATGAGCAGGGCGAGGAGCGACAGCACGGTCAGGACGAGCATCGTCTTGCCCAGCACGCGGTCCTTGAGTATTCTTCTTCTTAGCAACGACATGGACAGTTACGCTTGCGGGTTGTGGAGTCAGTTCACTTTGCGCTTTTCGGCATCCAGCTGTTCGGCGGAAAGGCCGATGTAGCCTATTTCGCCCACGTGCTGTTGGCCGTCAGAGAGGATGTAGTTGAGGAAAGCCACGAGGGCGGGCGAAGCGGGTTTGCCCTTCGTCACCATATAGAGGTCGCGGGCGGGTGGCGACGGGAAGCGGCCCTCGCGGATGGCTTGGATAAGCGTTTCGGAGGTGGCGTAGAAGTCTTCGTCGGCACTGATTTTCCCGTCGCCGTCGGTGTCGAGCGGAATGACGGCGATGCCGGCGTAGGGTTTCTTGGTGTGCTGGTCATAGACGTAGGCGATGTTGTTGTAGCCTATGCCCACGCGGTCTTTCTGTACGGCGGATGCCACGCCGGGGTCACCGTAGACGGCAGTGCCCTTGAGGCCTTCCTGACGCTTGCTGAGCCAGGCGGCAAATGTCTCGCCGGCACCGCAGGCGTCCGAACGGGTGAAGACGTGGACGGGGGCGCTTGAGGAGGTGCCGAGCAACTGACCCCACGTGGAAATTTCGCCGTTCCAGAGGCGGGCGGCTTTCTCACGGGTGATACCCGTCTGGCGAATGGCGGCAGCCTCGGGATTGGCGGCATTGACGGTGGGCACTACGGCATCCTTCACGACGGCTATGGGATAAGCACCCTTCGCCAGTTCTTCGGGATAAACTTCGCGCGACACCATGCCAACGTCCACCACACCGGCGAGCGCGTCGGTCATGCCTTTGCCCGCACCGCCGCCGGATATGTCAATCTTCACGTTGGGGTGGAGCTGTCTGAAGTCTTCCGCCCACTTGACCGCCATGGGATAGAGGGCGAAGGCGCCCGAAAGCTGGATGGTGCCGGTAAGGGTGTCGCCGGCAGCGGCTTCCGAAAGGGGTTGTTGCTGTTTGCCGCCGCACGAGGTGAGGAGCAGGGCGAGGAGGGGGAGAGTGAAATATTTGAGTTGCATAATCTTGTTGGTCTTAAAAAGTAAAACGGGGGAGAATCATCAAACTAATACACAGCGGCGGCGTGCTTACGAGGCTGCCACGACGCCCCAGTCGGTGTAGAATTCGGGGTCGTCGGCAAAGGCGGGCACTTCGGCATAGGCTTCCAGCAGGCGCGCCACTTCCGCACGGCCGTCTGCCTTGAGCCAGAGGGCGAAGGGCGCGTCGACGGCGGCGGAGAGATAGGCGGCGAGCAGACTGCGCACGAAGTCGGGCACACGGCGGGCGGCGATGTTGCCAACTGGCTCTGCCAACTTGGGTGGCGACGTGCGGTCGGCTGAGAGGAACACCTGATAGGCAGGATAGGAACGCTCGGCGCGCAGCGTGCGGCCCGCAAAACCGAGGTCTGCCCACAATTGCTGTCCGCAAGAGTTTGGGCAACCCGTCACGTGGATGGTGACGTCGGCAAGTCGGTCCAGGTCGAGGTCGCTTTCCAGCAGGTTCTCGCGGATGGCGGCGACGAGCGACTTGGAGAGGCGCACGCCGAGGCGACACATATCTGCGCCCGTGCAGGAAATCATGTTGTTCACCACGACGGGCGCGTCGACTTCGTCGGTGAAGTCGCGGAGCAGGGCGTAGAGTTCGGGCAGGGCGGCTTCGGGCAGATTGCGCAGGCGGAGGTTCTGCGTGTTGGTGAAGCGGATGGTCGCGTCGCCGAAAATCTGGAGGAACGTCAGCAAGCGTTCCAGCCGCGGCGTGCGGTCGTCGAGCCACAGGTTGCCCACGAGGATGGGCAGGACGGCAGAGAAATAGCCCGTCTGGCGTTGGGGCGTCACGTAGCGGTTGCGCCATGTGCGGTAGGCGTCCGATTCGCCGATGCCCTGCGGCGCGTTGTAGGCGTAGACGGGGCGCTCCTCCACCGTGAGGTCTGGCACGAGCGGCGCGTGGCGGGCTGCCTTTTCGCGCTCGAAGTATTCCCTGACGAGGCGCAGCGTTTCCTCTTCGCCGAGGCGGTAGAAGATGAAGCGGATGCGTGCCTTGGCGCGGTTCTCGCGGTCGCCGTGGTCGAGGAAGAAATTCTTGAGCGCCTTGACGAGGGTATAGAGTTCTTCGGCAGGCACAAAGTCGAACGCCAGCCAGCCCACAGTGGGCTTTGCGCCCGCACCGCCGCCGACATAGACCTTGAAACCGCGCCTGCCGTCGACCACGCGCGCCACAAGTCCCACGTCGTTGATGGCGGCATAGTCCACATGGTGCTCTGAGGAGGAAAAGGCGATTTTCATCTTGCGCGGCATGGTGTAGGAATCGGGCTCCACGAGCAGACGCGAGGTCAGTTCCTGGGCGTAGGGCGTGGTGTCGAAAGTTTCGTCGTTGCCTATGCCGCTCAGTTCGCTCACGAGCATGTTGCGCACGGTGTTTCCGCCGCCACCCTTCGTGGCAAGTCCCACTTGACTCAGTTCGTCGAGCACCAGTTCAACCTGGTCGAGGGTGAGGTTCTGCACCTGCACTTCCTGACGGGTGGTGAGGTGGAGGAGGTTTGAGCCGTGCGCACGTGCCACCGCGATTAGGCGCAGAAACTGGGAGGGAGAAATGACGCCGCCCGTAGTGCGCACACGCGCCATATAGGTATGGTCAGTGCGCTGCTCGTAGACGCCCATTGGGACGTGGAAGCTTTTGAACTCGGCGGCAGAGAGTTCCTCCGCCTCAAATTTCTTTGCCCGTGCGGCAAATTCCCTGATGTCGCCGGAGAGTGTTTCCGGCAGTCTGTACGTGCTACCCATGTCGTTTTTCGGTTTTAATTAATCCCGACCGTGAGGCGGAAAGCGCCGCCTACTGGTCAGGATTATGTTTGGCGTGTATAGTTTAGTGGTCTGTAGCTTCTTTGCGCGGCACCCGTGCGGCGCGGCAGGAAGAAAAGAGAGGGACGGGGCTTTAGCTGAAAGCGCCCGAGAGGTACTGGCGGGTCAGTTCGTGCTTGGGGTGGTTGAACACCTCGTCGGCGGAACCCGTTTCGATGATTTTGCCCAGATAGATGAAGATGACGTTGTCGGCAATGCGCAGCGCTTGGCGCAGGGTGTGGGTGACGAGGACAATGCCGTAGCGGTCCTTGAGCTTCAGGAAGAGGTCTTCGATGTGGCGGCTCGATATGGGGTCGAGCGCCGACGTCGACTCGTCGCCGAGGATGAAGCGGGGATTGACCGCCAGTCCGCGCGCCAGACAGAGGCGCTGCTGCTGACCGATGGAGAGGCCCGAAGCGGGTGTGTGGAGTCTGTCCTTCACTTCCTCCCACAGACCGGCGGCGCGTAGGTTCTCCTCCACAATGCGGTCCAGTTCGCGCCGACTGGCGAGGGCATGGATGCGGCATCCGAAGGCGATGTTGTCGTAGATGGACATGGGGAGCGGCGTGGGGCGCTGCGAGAGCAAGCCCATCTTCTTGCGGATGTGGGTCAGTTCCGTGCGGCGGCCGTAGATGTCCTCGCCATCGATGCGGATGCTGCCGCTCACGCGGACGTTTTCGTTGTCATCCAGCAGGCGGTTAATCGACTTGAGCAGCGTGGACTTGCCACAACCCGACGGACCGATGATGCAAGTAATCTTATTGTCGGGTATTTCCAGACTGACGTCCTTCAGGATGTGGTTTTTTCCGATGTAGACGTTCAGGTTCTCGATGTCGATGCCCTGAAACATTCGGTACTCCTTCGGCATGGCGCTCTGCGCTGCAGTGCGGTTCACAACTTGAGGATTAAAGAAATGTCCGAGGTAAGAAATTGCTCCCATTGTCGTCTCGATTTGTGCGCCCGGCGCGTAGCCTTTTCCGTAAAATCAGCCGAACCCGGCGCGGTTCATAAATTCAATAAATTAGCTTGGCTTGTCGGCGACCGTCAGCAGTGATGCCAGCAAGTCTGTTCCGACGGTGCAAAGGTACGACGGGCACTTTTCCTGCGAAATACCACGTCGGTGGTATATTCGTCTATTACATACCACGAATATGGTATATCTGATGAGATTTTTTGTGCCGTGAGAGAGATTTTTTCGTTTTTGGGGAGAATTTACCCCATTTCAGAGAGGATTTTTCGTTCGAGG
>JAUNOO010000060.1 GCA_030531095.1 Bacteroidales bacterium | reverse complement strand
TCCTGAGCTATTGAAAATTAGTCCTGAGCTTTTTCAACTTAGTCCTGAGGTTTTGGAGAAGTATCACAGGGATATTTTTCAAAAGCTCAAGTCGCGGCGCGTGGAGAAGGAGTTCCTCTCTGGATTGAACAAATAAAAATCCCCGCAAACCTTTTCAGATTTGCGGGGTGTGGGGGAATGGTTTAGAGGCGATTTATTTTCGGCATTGCCAAACTGCCAGTGCTGCCCAGACGAGGAATATCAGTCGCGGGCCGAAGGGGAAACTCATCGGGAAGATGAGCGCCAGGACTGCCACTTGGGCGTGAAGGAACTTGAGCGTGCGGCGGGGCGATACGGGTTCCTCAAGGAGGCGGCTGTAGAGGTCGGCGAGCTGCTTGACGCAACGTGCGCCCTCGATGCGGGCCATGAGTCCTCGCGGTTTGGAGGCGTTCTGGAGTAAGGCTGAATACCGGCTGTCGGATTTGAGCGCGGCAGTGGTGTCGAGGAGGACTGTTTTCTTTGGCATAATCATTGTTCTTTAATTGATTGATGCTGCAAAGAAACGGCCTTTATTTGACAGACTGCGTCACTCGCTAAATTTTTGTGTTAAATCTTTGACCCGGGCCTTCATATACTCCTTGAATTCGGGCGAACCGACGATTTCGATGTCGTCGTAGAGCCCCATCACGAAGCGGCCTACGCCCTTGAAGCTGCACACGTCGGTTTCGAGAATGTGGCGGCCGTCGTCGCAAAGCGACAGCTGGGTTTCGGCGGAGGGGATTTCCTCAATCAGCAGGCTGGTGGCGAGCTGGCCCAGGATAATCTTGATGGGGTAGCGCGACTCACCACTGAAGTGGAAGAGGTCGACAAAGAAGGGCACGTGGGCGGCTTTGTTGGACCAGAGCAGGTCAAGGAGCTCCACGCTCTTCATGCGCGACAGCTTGAACGTCTTGTTCTGCTTGCTGGAGATTTCATAGCAACGTACCTCGTTGTTCTCGGCGAGGAAGAGGTAGGGCTCGACGATGCGGTCGCGGACGTCGTTGCTGTTTGGCGAACTGTATTCGCGGAGGATGACGACGCGCTCACCCTGGATGGCCTTGTAGAGTACGCTCAGGTTGCGGGCGATGTGGTCGTCCACGCCGTGGCGGGCCAGTACGTTGAAGTCGTAGAGAGAGGATAACTTTTCGCGCAAGTGTCTCACCTGGGGCGAATTGTCGAGCACGGAGTTGAGGACTTGATTGATGGTCAGGGCCTCTTCGGTGCTGAAATGGATGCGCTCCGTAAATGTCTTGAAGAACGGAGATTCGTGGTCGATGCTATAACGCGTACCTTCTTTTCGAACAATGAAGCCCATTTGGCGGAAAGCCTCGATGTATCGATAGATGGATCGACGACTCATTTGCAGTTCTCGGCTAATGTCATCAACCGAAAGCCGCCGGTTCTGTGTGAGCAGAACCATCAGCCTTAGCTGCCTGTCAAATTTTTCTAATTCCATTTGGATAATCCAGTCAAACAAAAAATAATTGGTTTACAAAGATACGGAGAAAATCTCAAAGTCCAATGCTTTTCTGATTTTTTTGCAAAACAAATCGCGGAAAATTCCAGATATTTAACTCGAAAGGCGAAAACGTGAAATTTTTCTGTCTATTTTCTGACGTTTTTCTCTCTGCGGCACGTCTTCGCCACTTTGTCATATCGCCCCGTTTTGGGAGTTGCACTGGGAGTGACGGAAGGCGGGAAATGGTCAAAGTGTGGCGCAAACCGCAACACTTTTTGCGCGGTGCGCCCTTCCGCAGCGGCATCGCGAAGTGTTAAAAGTGGAAGTTTGCGACGGGCGGCTCTTTTCGCGCGGGATTGCGCCGTGGGTTTTGCGGTCTCGGGCGCGGGGAGGAAAATGATGCTTCTGCCCATACCTATTTATATATAGGCGGTTTGGCGCCCCGGCGGGGACTCGGTTCGTCCCATTCGGGGCTCTGCGAACGCCCTTGCGGCACGCTCGAAAACGGATGCGGAGGGGGCGGTCTGAAAAGTTAAAGTCGTGATAATTAGATGAAAACTATTTGCCGGGTCGGGAAAAGTTCGTAATTTTGCACCGCAAACCACACGAGGAAAGTGCTTCCCGACCACCTCCTGACGACCTCTGGCAACGGGGTGGGGCGCACAAAATGGGACTGGCTCCCTACGATGGTTGAAGGCTGGCGCACACGCCTATTATATATGTAAATCATATAGTGCGAAACTCCGGACTTCGGCGCCTCGTGAAAAAACTTTTAGAATGAAGATTAGACACATCCTGTTCACACTCGCGTGCTTTTTCGTCCTCATCGGGGCAACTACGCTGACGGCTCAAGACAAGACCACCGGCGACGCCACCTACTACGGCAACCAGTTCCACGGACGACGCACCAGTGACGGATCCATCTACCACCGCGACAGCATGACCTGCGCCCACCGCACGCTCCCCTTCGGCACGCTCCTGAAGGTGACCAACATGAAGAACGGACGCGAAGTTGTCGTCAAGGTGACGGACCGTGGACCCTTCCGCCGCGGCGGCATCGTGGACCTCTCCTATGCCGCAGCCGAGGAAATCGACATGATTCAGGCAGGCGTCGTGAAGGTCGAAATCGAAGAAGTGACCTCCAGCGCCCTCCTCGCAAAACGCAACGACAGCAAGAACCTCCTCCCCGAACTGCAACTCCTCGACCCCGCGTCGGGCAACTACTACACCATGACCGAGTGGCTGAAGAAGGGAGAAGAGGAGCGCGCTCAGGCCAAGACGACCGAAGCACGCAAGAGTCGCGCCAGCTACCTCGCCAACACGAAGGCAAAAGCCCCGCTCTGGCAGGTGAAAGGCAGCAGCGTGACTGCTAAGGTAGAAAAATAAGAAGAATAGAAATGGTACATAAGAATGGTACTGGAGTCCGGCGCTTGTGAAAGTCCCGGGCTTTTTTTGAAACTTGACTCAAGCGTCACATCAGACCAAACACATAAAAGAATATGACAATTCTGGCATTCACCCTCATCCTGCTGGCCGGCGCCTACTGTGCCGGACTCCTCGGCTCGCTCACCGGTCTTGGCGGTGGCGTAGTCGTCATCCCGCTTCTCACGCTTGCCTTCGGCGTAGACTTCCACTACGCCGTCGGTGCTGCCCTCGTCGCGTCCATTTCCACCTCGAGCGGTTCGGGAAGCGCCTACGTCAAGGAAGGTATCACCAACGTGCGCCTCGGCATGTTCCTCGAAATCGCCACGACCATCGGTGCCGTCTGCGGTGCTGCCGTCGCCATACTGCTCAACAACAATACCATCGCCATCATCTACGGCTTCGTCCTCATCCTCACTGCCGTCATGCAGCAGCGCCGCAAGTCGGACCACGACGGCGTCGTAGGTTCCGAATGTGCCCGCCGCCTCAAACTCTTCGGCACTTGGCCCCAGAAGGACGGCACGCTCAAGAGCTACCAGCTCAAGCACGTGGGCGGCGGATTCGGCGTGATGTATATCGCTGGCATCCTCTCCGGCATCCTCGGCATCGGCTCCGGCGTGCTCAAAGTCATCGCCATGGACGGCATCATGAAGGTGCCCTTCAAGGTGAGCACGACGACGAGCAACTTCATGATGGGCGTCACCGCCTGCGCCTCGGCAGTTGTCTACATTCAGCGAGGCAGCATCGAACCGGGCATAGCCTGCCCCGTGATGATAGGCGTTCTCTTCGGCGCGCTCACCGGCGCCCGTCTGCTCAAGCGCCTCAAAGTGACCCTCCTGCGACAGATATTCTGCGTCGCCATCCTGCTCGTCGCCATCAACATGATTTACCAAGGTTTCACCGGACAATTCTAATCCCCCACGCGCCATGAACACCACTCCTCAGCCCAAGCACGACATACAGCAGCTCATCGGCAACACCCTCCGCTGGGGCGTCACCGTAGCCTGCCTCATCGCCTTCATCGGCGGCGTCATCTACCTCGCCAAGCACGGCGGCGAGCCCATGAAGGACTACACCACCTTCCCCATCGCCGAAGAAGCCGCAAACTTCTCGGCCTACACCACCCTCACCGGCATCATCGACGGCGTACTCAACTTCACCGCCGTGGGATGGATACAGCTCGGCGTCATCGCCCTCATCCTCACGCCCATCCTCCGCGTGCTCCTCTCGCTCCTCGACTTCCTCCAGGAGCGCGACTGGCTCTACGCCGCCATCACCGCCGTGGTGCTCGCCGTCATCATCCTCAACTCCGTGGCGGGCATCAAATAATCCGCGCCCAGAGGCTTGAACCATAAAGAGAACAAGGGGAAACCGATGAACAAGCAGGAAATATACGACCTTCTGGCAAGCCGCCACATCAACTATGAAGTGGTGGAGCACGGCGCCGTCTATAACATGGCGGAAATGGCGGCGGTTCATCTTCCCCACGCAGAGACCATCGCCAAAAACTTGTTCTTGAGGGACGAAAACCGAAAAAACTACTACCTCGTGTCCGTCAAAGGGGAGAAGCGGGTGGACCTGAAAGCCTTCCGCCGCAACAACAACACGCGCCGCCTGACCTTCGCAGACGACGCGGACTTGAAAAACATTCTCGGTCTTGTGCCCGGTTCCGTTTCCCCCTTGGGGCTACTGAACGACGCGGCGCACAGCGTCCTCCTCTTTCTTGACCGGGACTTCATGCAGGAGCCATGCCTCATAGGCGTTCATCCCAACGAAAACACAGCGACAATTTTCCTGCGCACGACCGACTTGGTACAATTAATAGAAGCGAGCGGCAACGAAGTACGTCTGACAGACGTCTCCGCAATGTAGCGAAGACGCCTGTTCCGTTTTCCTTTCTTTATTCCTGTATTGTATTGGAATTCTGGTTGTAAGCTTTTGCAACACATCTCCATTTCCCCTCCATTTTCATCAGCAGAAGATAATCGGTGAAGTCAATGCGCCCGCCCCATTTCTCTTCCAATACACGGACAACGGCCAGCGTTTCCTCCACGTCCACCACGTCGATGCGTGCCTTGAAGTCATCTCCGGCACCCACCGAGTCCACATTTTTGTAGAACTGCTCGATGCTGCCATGTTCCAGCGCACCGTCCAGATAGCCGAACAGCACAGCCTCGTCAATGAACAGTTCCCTGGCATACTTGCTGTCGCCTTTCGCCACACTTTCCACAAATTTCATGGCAGCTTCCTCCACCGCCTTGTACTCTTCAATACTTGCTCTCATAATTGATTCTTTAATTTAACTTGTTGATTACCTGCTGCAAAGTTAAGGGTAAGTTCCATCGTCCGCAATACCCGAAAAATTATTCATGTACTGAAAATTTATTCGGTGCATTACGATAGGGGGCAAATATTCATTATCTTTGTGCCATAACAATTTAGCACCGGAATTTCTATGTACGAAAGAAAAATCCCCGTCGACCTGGACTGCCCCTTGCGCCTGACAATAAGCCTGATAGGCTCGAAGTGGAAATCCTGTATCTTGGATGAATTGCGCCACAACCCCTTGCGCCCCAGCGAACTTCACAAGAAACTGCCCGAAGCCACCCCTCGCGTGCTCGACCTCCAACTGAAAGAACTGGTCGAAGACGGCTTGGTGTCCAAGACAGTCTACCCCGAATTGCCGCCCTGTTCAGAATACGCCCTAACCCCATTGGGACTCACGCTAATACCCATTATAGACTTCATGATAGAGTGGGGCAACCGGAACGCAGAATTGTTTGAAAAGAAATACGGAAACGGGAGTAAAAAACCTTGTCCAGAACCGTCATAAATTAGTCCTTAGCTTTTGAAAAATAGTCCTGAGCTTTTGAGCATTAGCTCAGGACTAAGTGGTCAAAAGCTCAGGACTAAGTAGTCAAAAGCCCTGGACTAATTTTCAAAAGCTCTCGCACAGATTTAAAGTCCTCTGTTCCAGAGCTTTAAAATTCAAGTAAAAATTGGAATTTCCAGAGCCAAAGTCTCAGAAATTCAGATGGCAACCCTGATAGCCCTGCGCGCCGCCATATTTGTTCCTGCATGGGTTTATTTTGCCCTTAAAAATCGGTCATTAGGGGAAGAAGCATGTTTTATTCCCAACAAATATGTCACGATTTCCAGCAAATGAGTTTTTCGAACAGAGGATTTTTGGTGGAAAGGACAATAGTGTTTAGAATAAGTTGTATTTTTGTCAGGATTTGTGATAGGATTCAGAATCAAGGGAGAACTACAAATCTATGCCGTTAAAGAATAGAAAATACAATATATAGAAAGGATTTATAGAAATGAAACCTTCTGACATCACGACCGAAGCGGCCTTCAGGGCATTTTGCGAGAAGGAGTTTCCCCACAAGAAAATTAAATGGGCGAACGGTTATTGTTTTGTGCAGGCTGGGAACCATCTGGAGGAAGAACTGCACTATGAGTTTTGCGGTGGGAATGTGGCGCTCCACATCGAAGGGGGAAATTGGCGTGGCATCCGCAACTATCTGCAGAGCGTAATAAAGCCGTTCGAAAATCTGACCCCAAGGCATTGGGGACGTATAAATTGCGCTTGGACACTGGGCAGAGCGGTGGACACTGAGAAAGAACTTTTCGAGGCGTTCAAAGAAATCAGGGACACACTGGAGCCCCACATTCTCAGCTACGAAAATACGTTGAAGACCACGAAAAATGGAAAGGATTTGGAAATGCTCAACGGACAGTTGTATTCGGCAGTGTGCACTGTGGGCGAATTATTGAATGAAAATCTGCGAATCCCCCATTACCAGCGGCCCTACCGCTGGACGGATGAGAACGTGAGGAAGTTGCTGGAAGACGTGCAAACAAGTTGGGAGACTGGAAAGCGGTGCTACAGAATTGGGAGCGTCATCCTCCACAGTGACGACGCCGTGCTGGACATAGTGGACGGGCAGCAGCGTCTGACGACGATTTTACTCGTCCTGAATGCTTGTGGTGTGACGGCCGGTATGCTGGATAAGTTGACGTATAACCACGTGGACTCGTTCCGCCACATCAGAGAGAATTACGGTTTCGTGAAAGAATGGCTGGCGGAGAACGTAGGCGAGACGCGCAAGACGGCCTACGCCAACTATCTGCAGGAGCAGTGCGAGTTCGTGAAAATCGTGGTGACCAATCGCTCCGAGGCGTTTCAGATGTTCGACTCGCAGAACGGGCGTGGCAAGGAATTGGAGGCCTACAACCTGCTGAAGGCTTACCACATCGGGGCAATGGAACAGAACAGCATGGAAGAATGTATAGCCTGCGACGTGAGGTGGGAGGCGGCCGTGCAGTATGATGCGACCCCGCTGATTCCCAACGATGACAATATAGACATTCTGAAGCAGATTTTTGACGAACAGCTTTATCGCTCGCGGCGGTGGAGCCGTTATGCGTCGGCGGGACGCTTTTCTAAAAGGCGGTTGGGCGAATTTAAGGGGTTCACCATAGACAAGAACCACCCTACGCTTTATCCCTACCAGAATCCGCAGTTGCTCCAGTACTTGACAGCGAAGTTCTACAGGAATACGCTGGAGGGAACCGTTGCTACGTCCAACCGCCTTGAGCGCGGTGACAGTGACCACGTCAATCCGTTCGTGAACATCAACCAGATGATTGTGAACGGCAAATCGTTCTTCGACTATGTTGAAACCTATGTGGAGCTGTACAAAATGATGTTCTTGAACCTCAGTTCGTACCAGCTTGCCGACTTCAAGCGCTTCTATTACCTCTACTGCCTGGATTACGACTGCCCGGCGAGTGAGGTGGACGAGCGCCGCAGAAAACCCTATGCCCATCTGCCAAAAAAACAGGCTTGCCGCACTGGCGACACTTATCTGAGAGAACTTTACAAATCGCTGGTGCTGACGCTCTTTGATAAATTCGGCGAGAAGGGACTGAACCACTACTACCGCACGCTCTACCGCCTGGTGTATGCCGAGCGGATTGCGTCAAGAAGGGTGTTCTACGCCTCGGTGGACAAGATGCCCCACGACTATTTTGCCGCTATCAGTGAGGCGAAGAATCTGACTGACTTGCGCCAGTGGAACAAGATTTTGGCGACGCGGACAGTGGACGAAAACTTTGATATGCCCAGAAAGAACTTTATTATCAATGGAATTATCGACGAATAACTTATGGAGAAGGACAACATGAACAAGACCATCGCCCAGATCTTTGAGGCGAGATACGTCATCCCGCTCTATCAGAGGAACTTTGCCTGGCGAGAGGAACAAATCGCGCAACTGCTGCAGGACGTGTATCAGGCCTACAAGACGAACCCCAATGGCAACTACTTCATTGGCAGTTTGGTGGTGAAGAAGCAACACGAGGAAGAATTTGAGGTAATCGACGGACAACAGCGCTTGACGGTGCTGAGCCTTATTATGAAGCTCTTGGGCATGAACGCCGCAAACAAACTTTTCTACGACTCGCGCCCCTACGTGGCCGAATTCCTGGAGGCTTTCTACGCGGAAAGGGACTTCAGTGCGCTGAATCACCCGACAGTGGCGTCGCTCAAAAAGGCCGTAGACATTATCAAGGGCACAAACTTGGCGGAGGAAAGGGACACGGATGAGGCCGTATATTTCTACGACAGGGACGGAAAACCCGATGCAGATTTTGCCCAATATTTTGCCCAACACGTGATTCTCGTCCGCGTGGAAGTACCCGAAGACACCGACGTGTCGGCCTACTTTGAAATCATGAACAACCGCGGAGAGCAACTTCAGGAACACGAGATTCTGAAGGCTCTGTTCATCGGGGAAATCAAGGACGAGAAAGACCAATACGACTTGGGCAAGCAACAGGCATTTTCGGTCATATGGGACGCATGCTCGCAGATGGATTACCACATCGAGAAGGTGCTCAAGAAGGAACAGAGCGTTCTTTATCTTGGTGAAAATTTCGATGAATTCCGTTTTGAAGAACTGCCGACGATGTCGGAAAAGCAGACTGCAACGGCGCTGACTATAAATAAAATATTGAATCCGACGAATCCTGCAGAAACTGCGGATGATGAGGCTGGCGGCGGACAACAGAATAACAACGAGGACGCGAAATATGCTGCCATAATTGACTTCCCGAACTTCCTGATGCACATTTTCAAGGCTTTCTATGAAAAGGAATACGGCAAGCCTGTGCCCCTCGATGCGAAATACATGCTGGAGGTCTTTGAGCAATTGAACCAGAAAAAGATGGTGAAACCTGAGATTTTTATCGGTCAACTTTTTCGTATGCGGGTCTTTTTCGACAGGTATATCGTGAAGACTATGGTGGCTAAGAATGAAGACAACGAGGACGAAGATGAGAATTTTGCTTGGTCGCTGATTCGGCCGGACAACAAGGAGGGCGACATGGTATTTGTCAATACCTTTGGCGACGGCCTCGCACAGCAGCGGGTGGTGAAGGCGCTGACTATGTTGCAGGTGTCGTTTCGCTCGCGCAAATATAAGAACTGGTTGCAGACGGCTCTGCGGTGGTTTGCGGATCAGCCGAAAGCGTCACTCTGCATTGACGCTGAGGCTTATTGGAAAATGCTGGACAAATTTGCGCTTGATCGCTTCGACGCCATTTGTCAGCAGCAATATAGCCAGATTGGTGAGGCCGAGGTCTTGACCCGCGAAAACAGTATGTCGGACGGGGTGGGCACACCGCATTTCTTGTTCAACTTCATCGACTATTTGTATTGGGCGGAGCACGCTACTGGGGGACAGCACGGTGTATTCGACAACGAGGCGCATGAGGGTTTCAGACTGAAGGACTTCGACTTCAAATACTGGAACTCTGTGGAGCATCACCTCTCGCGCCAGAAAGCGGAAAATTTGGAACACTCTGAAAACTACATCGACAACTTGGGCAACTTGTGCCTCATCAGTCGTGGGGCAAACTCCCGTCTCAACGACCGCGACGTCAAGGAGAAGGTGATGACGTATGCAACCTCAAATATGGGATCGAACCGGCAAATCATCTACTCCCTCACGGAGGATAACAACTACGAATGGAAAGAGGAGAACATTAAAGCCCACTACAACGCGCTGCTCGAACTGCTGGGCAAACGGTGCGAAATATTGGGCTGCAGCAAGTCGTCTTCAAAAGGGGGGGCGGAAGAAAATACTGGAAAGTCCGATTGACAAGAAATGTTTTCCTGATGCCACCAAGAGCCCACAATAGAGGGGAAGTTCACCGCTGTGAGCTTCCCCTTTATTGTGCAATGTCGTCCGCGGGGACGTTTGCTTTAAGAGAACTGAAACCTTGTTGGGTATCGGTTGGTTGTTTTAATAAGCAAGTGACGTTTTCACCTTTGCCGCCCCGCGTTTCGGTTTGGCTATTATGTTGTAGTAGTAGCAGTTGATTGCGTGAGAGGATCAGATTTTGAGAATCTGTTGGAGGAAATCGTCCGACATCGTGCCCGTGAGGTTGAGCATGTAGAAGGTGTTTCCGCCTTTGAGCTTGACGAGGACACATTCTACGAGCTGGTCGCCGTGGCGGCGGGTGTAGATGTTCTGGTCGTCCGCCGTGGCATAAGTGTCGTAGCGGCGGCGGTTGCGGTTCGCCAGCTGTTCCGCCTTGTCGAAGAGGTCTTTCGCCTCGGTGGAGTCCGTGCCGCAGGTGAGGATGCGGATGCTCTTGATTTGCGAGAGCACTTCTCGCGACAGTGAGGTCTGGTCGTCCGGCTCCAGCTCCATGATGCGCTCCATCATTTGGGGACTGATGGTGGTGCAGGAGAGTTTGTGGGCGTCGCCGTAGAGGGCAACGTAGCGTGAGGCGAAATCTTCCTCGCCTTTAGCGGCAGCCGAAACGGCGAGACCGGCTATGAGGAGGCACAGGGTCAAGAAGCGTTTCATCGACGGTGGTATTCTTGACTGATGCGCAGGTCGCGGGCAGTGTCGGGCTTGCAGGTGTCGGATGGTGCGCGGAGCACGTTCTGGAGTTCCTGAATGCCGTCGCTGAGTGTTTCGTAGGCCTCTGCGGGATTGTCGTACGAGTCCTTATAGGTATTGGCGTTGTAGTCCCATCCCGGTTCGGCGTCGGGGTTGTTGAAGACGTGTTGCGCGGCGGTGCCGAGCAGGACGACGATGGCGACGGAGGCTGCAGCGTGGTAGAGCGGACGCAGGCGCGAGGTGAAAGTGACGCGGCGGGCGCGGACCACCTTCTTGGGGCTGTCGGCTCCGGCGAGTCGGCAGACGCGTTCGTCGAAGTCTTCGCTCAGCGCGGGCTGTGCGGCCTGCTGCTGTTCATACACGAACAGGTCCTTGTATTTGGCAAGGCTTTCGGGCACCTCGGTTTGGGAGAAGAACGTGCGGAGGATGTTTTCCTCCTCGACCGTCGTCTCGCATTCCCAGTAGCGCTCCAGCAGTTGTTCGATGTATTTATAGTCCATAATTCTCAATCTTTTCGTATTCCATTTTGACGGCCTTTCGGGCGCGGAAGAGAGTGACTTTTACGTTCTCTTCGGTGATGCCCATGATTTCGGCCACTTCTTTGTAGGCTTTCCCTTCGATGTCGCGCAGTTGCATGGCAGTGCGTTGTTGTTCGGGGAGTCGGTTGAAGATTTCGTGTACCCGTCGGAGTCGTTCCTCATGTTCCATCCGTTCGTCGGCGCGGAGGGCATTGTCGGGTGCGTCGGCTTCAGTCTCGTCGAGCGAGATGTTTGCGGCTTCGCGCTTTTGGCTTCTGTCGAGGGCGAGGTTTCGCCCGACGGTGAGCACGTAGGCTTCGAGCGACTTCAGGTCGTGCAGTTCGTCGCGTTTTTCCCAGACTCGTATGAGAGTGTCTTGGGTGACGTCCTCGGCTTCGGCCGTATCGAGCGTGATACGGAGCGCGAGCCGGAAGAGCTTGTCTTTCAGCGGCAGTAAGTCGTATCTGAAGTTGATCGATTTCATTGCTCTCTATTAGTAAGACGGATTAGTGCGGGTAAAGTTACAAAAAAAGTCAGATTTTTTTGCGGGGGCGTAATTTGGGGCTTCCGGAGCGCCCGCTGGAACCCCAGCTTTTGAAAACTAGTCCTGAGTTTTTGAAAACTATGTCTTATACTGAAATAGGTAGACACATTAAAAACAAATAAAATGTATACCTATT
>JAUNOO010000059.1 GCA_030531095.1 Bacteroidales bacterium | reverse complement strand
TCGGGGCGATGGTTCAATTTTCGGGGCGAAGGTTCAAAAGGACTATTGGAAGTTCGGGATGGTTTATGGCTTGCACCGCTTAGCTGCATCCCGCGATGTCGAAGCCCGTCCGGTCCGCTCTTCTTATCTGCTGACTCAAAAAAAGATTCTGATTATGAATGTAGACAATGCCAAATCGCAAATGCGGAAAGGGATGCTCGAGTATTGCGTCCTGCTCCTGCTCAGCCGCGAAGCCAGCTATGCCAACGACATCATTGTCCGGCTGAAGCAGGCGGAGCTGATTGTGGTGGAGGGCACGCTCTATCCGCTGCTCACGCGGCTCAAGAAGGACGGCCTGCTCTCCTACGAATGGCGCGAATCCACACAGGGACCGCCACGCAAGTATTATGCCCTCACGGACAACGGACGGATGTTCCTCGCGGAACTGGACGGCGCATGGTATGAACTGGCGCGCACGGTGGATTTGCTCAAAACGATGGCGCCGGAGCTACCGCCGATTCCACAACCCGAAAACACGGGGACGGAGACGGAAAACGCTACGGCGGAGACGGAGGTCTTCGTGACCAAACCCGAAAACTCTGAGGCGGAGACGGAGACCTTCGAGGCGAAACCCTGATGTCCTGACCGACCAATCTACACTTTCACACCGCGGGCGGCACTCCTTATTATATATATGCGCGCGCGACCCGCAAAAGTTTTTCACCCAAAACCATTCTGCAATGAAAAAGAACATCACCATCAACCTGTTCGGCACGCTCTACGCCATCGACGAGGACGCCTGCGCGCTGCTCGAACAATACCTCAGCAACATGAAGAGCTACTTCGGGAAGCGCGAAGGCGGCGACGAGATTGCCGACGACATCGAGCACCGCGTGGCGGAGATTTTTGCCGACCTCAGGGCGCAGGGCGTCGAGGCCATCAGCATAGAACACGTGCAGGACGTCATCAGCCGCATCGGTAATCCGGAGGAAATGGACGACGAGGCGGGTGCCTCCAGCGAAACGGACAACGGCTCTGAAGAAGGTGCGCCCAACGAGACGCCTCACGACGCCCAGGACGGCAACTGCCACAAGGGGAAGTCGTGGTTCAGCGGCAGACGCCTCTATCGCGACACGGACGACCAGCTCATCGGCGGCGTCATGTCGGGTATCTGCAAGTACTTCGGCTTTGAAGACCCCCTGCCCTGGCGCATCGTCATGGTGCTCCTCGCCATCTTCAGTTTCTCGACGATGGCGGTTGTCTACATCATCCTCTGGCTCCTCGTGCCCGCCGCACGCACGGCGGAGGAACGCCTGAAAATGCGCGGCCGCCCGGTCAATCCGCAGACGCTCAACGAAGAACTGATGAAAGGCACGCGCCGCGCCAAGGAATACGTCAGTTCGCCCGCCTTCCAGAGCCGTGCCCACGGCTGTCTGGGCGCTGTGGTGGGCCTCATCGCCGTCTGCATCAAGTTTGGCCTGCTCTTCGTCGTGGCAGCTGCGCTGATTGTCATCATCTGCCTCACGTGCATTCTGGGCTACGGCACGTTCGCCGCGTTTGAGACGCTGGTGGGGTCGGGACTGATGGACTATGAACTGGTGAGCTGCCTACAATACAACCCCGCCCTTGTCTGGGAATTCTGGGCGATGGCTATTCTCGCCCTCATCCTCATCGGTATTGTGCTCTTCGCCCTGCTGCGCTGGATTTTGCGCGGGCAGAATGCGCAGCCGCTCCGCCGTGGCACCGTCGTGACGCTCGTCAGCATCGCCCTAATCGCCGCTGCCGCGCTCTTCTCGCTCGCCGTCGTGAGCCGAATCCAGTATGAAATTGCCGAGGACGCCGTGGAGCGCATTCAAGCCACCCGCAACGGGGTCTACATCTGCCAAGGCGACCGTGACTTGCTCGCCAGTCAGGGCTGGAGCCTGCCCGTCTATACGAACGTCAACGAGGGTGGCTTCATCGTGGAGCGCTGCCACAGCTTCACGACCGACGGCACTGAGAGCTACTTCAAGTTTAAGCGCATCGACGACGGGCAGCCCATGAAGGTGCGCGCCGAGCGTGCCGTGGACTACCCCGCCGGCAGATACCGCCTGGAGGCTGTGGCGTTCTCTCAGGGCAGTGGTACCTATATCTATGCCCTCGCTGCCGGCGACACCATTTTGCAGGCTGTGCCGATGGACGATATTGACGGCAGGGGCACAATGAAAAACATGTCGCTCGAGGAGGCACGCGCCACGCAAATCTATGACGACTCGATGAGCGTGGAGACTTTCGAGAAGGTGCGCGGCCGCGCCAAGGGCTGGAGCTACGTGCGCACGCCCTCCTTCTATCACGCCGGCGGTCCGTTGCGCTACGGCATCACCAACGACAGTGGTTTCACCCACGCCGTCGGTACCGTGGTGAACAAGATTGGTCTGAAGGAAATATACGTCGTCAGCGACTCTACGCCTGCCCTCAATGTGCCTGCCACGGCGGACACGCTTTCTCATTAAGCCACTAAATGTTAAAATACCCCCCGTATGAAATAAAAAACACATCTCCTTTTTTATTTTAAGAAAACGTCCTACATTTGCAACAGACCGTTCCGATATTGTATGAGCCGGTCTGAAGGAAATCTAAGTCGTCACCGACTCTGTGCCCGCCCTCAACACCCGCCACGGCGGGCACACTTTATCTTAACCCCAAAGCACCTGAAATGTCATGAAATTCCAGAAAGTCTCTCTCCAGGAGAAACGCCTCGCCGCCCTGCTCGCCTGCATCGTCGGCGTGATGTGCGCCCTACCCCTCCACGCGCAAAACCAGAAGTGCCTCGTCGCGTTCAACGTGATTGACGCCATAACCTACGACAAACTGACCGACGCGCGCATCTCCCTGCGCTACGAGGACGGCGACAGCGTGGCGTGCACCGCCGTCAACTTCAATGAGGACTTCCTCAGTCTAGAATTTTCCTACCGCCCGGGCAAATACACCATCGTCGCGGAGCGGGAGGGCTACGAAAAGGGGACGCAGACGTTCACCGTCGCGGCATACCGCAACAGCATCATCACCGCGGGCGCAGTCAAGCTGACCAAAACGCGCAACCAGACGCTCGGCGAAGTCACCGTCAAGGCCACGCACATCAAGATGGTGATGCGGGGCGACACGATAGTCTACGATGCCGCTGCCTTCGACCTCGCCGAAGGTTCCATGCTCGACGCCCTCGTGGCGCAGCTGCCCGGGGCTGAACTCCGCAACGGACAAATCTACGTCAACGGCAAGTTCATCGAGAGCCTCCTGCTCAACGGCGAAGACTTCTTTGCAGGCAACCCTTCCGTGGCGCTGGGGAACCTGCCCTCCTACACCGTCAAGCAAATCAAGGTCTACGACCGCGCCGCCGACGACGCATACCTGCAAAGCACCATCGCGCAGATGGCGGACACCGAAGAGCACATGGTGATGGACGTCATTCTCAAGAAGGCCTACTCCACCGGCTGGCTCGGCAACGTCGACGTGGGCTACGGCCTGCCCGACAACAAATATCAGGGGCGCACCTTCGGGCTTGGCTACACCGACAAACTGCGACTGGCGGCGTTCGTCAACGCCAACGACATCAAGGACACGCAGACCGTCAACAGCGACGGCAATTGGGGCGGCGGATGGGCGCAGGAGGGCGAACTTGACCTCGTCACCAGCGGCCTCGACATTCTCTACCACAAGGACAGGCTGGAGTACACAGGCAACGTGACGCTCAACCACGAAAGGGCCTTCGTGGAGAAAAAGACCAGCACGGTGGACTTCTACAACACGGGCGACATCTACGGGCGGAGCCATTCCGTGAGCCGCGAAAGGAAGTTCCACCTCATGTCGTCCCACGCGCTGCACTACACTGCCGAACGCTTCTACGCCGAACTGCGCCCGTCGGTGGACTATCTGTACAACGACTACAGCACGCTCAGCCGTCAGGCGTCCTTCACGGAAAATCCCGTCGAGGACTACCGCATGCAGTCGCTCGACTCCATCTTCGGCACGGCGGCCAGCAGTTCGCGCTACGTAGCCTCGTTGCTCAACCGCCAACGCCGCGACACGGAAGGCGAAAAGAGTTGGATTAGCGCAGGTGCCACCGCCAAGGCCGTCGTCCAGTTCCCCAATCTGGGCGACAACCTGACGCTGGCGGCGGGCGGCAACTACCGCCGCGACACGGACAGACCCGTACTTTCCTACAGCCGCGCCTACGGCCCGCAGTCTGACGTGGCGGGGACGGGCGAGGCGCGCCAGCAAATGACCGACAACGTGTCGAACACCTATACCCTCAACGCGGAGGCTGCCTACAAGTGGAACTATACGCCCTACCGGGCTGACCACATCAACGCCTTGCGCATCGAACCGAGCTTCCGCTACAACCGCGCCCACTCTGACCGCGACAATACGCTCAGCCAGCGCTACGAATCCCTCACGGCGGGTGCCATCAGTCAACCGACCGTGCCGCCTTCCGCCATCAGTCGCGAAAATCTGGCAGTGGATTTGGAAAACACCTACAACTCCATCCTCACGCAGGACACCTATACGCCGGGCGTAGAAATAAGCTACTTGCACCTGCCCTCGGCGAAGATGGAGCGCCAGCTTCTTGTGGTGCTCGACGTGAACGACGCCATGAAGCACGAGCACCTCGACTACCGCAAAGCGGGCGCCGACACCATACTCACGCGCTTCTCGCACAGCATCAGCCCCTCGCTCAAACTGACATACAACGTCCTCAAAACCCACGTCCGCTATGGATTCAGGGCAGGCTACGACTACTCGGAGGACCTGCCCAGCATCTACAACAACGTCCGAACGGTCAACTCTGCCGACCCTTCCAACGTCTACACCGCCAACGCCACCCTGCAGCGTCCGCAGACGCACAGCGTGAACGCCGTGTTCCAGTACTACGCCGTGCAGACCGAACGGGCTCTTTCCGTCTCCGCCACCTACTCCCGCACGCAGCGCGCCGTGGCAAACGCCCGATACTATGACCGCAACACGGGCGTGAGCACCTGGCACCCCGAGAACATCAACGGCAACTGGAACGCCACGGGCGCCGTGGACTACTCCATGCCTTCCGGCAAGGAGCAGGCGTTCTGGCTAAGCTCCAACACCAACGTGAACTTCGTCAACTCTGCCGACTACTCCTCGCAGGACGAAGCCCCCGTGCGCAGCGTGGTGAAGAACCTCACGCTCTCCGAAAAACTCTCGCTCAGCTACAAACTGGGGCGCCACACGCTGTCGTGGCAGGGCAACGTGTCGCTGCTCAGAAGCCGTTCGCAGGAAGACCTCTTCGACGACATCAACGCCCTCAACCTCAGCACGGGACTCACCGGCACGTTCAACCTGCCCGCCAACTGGCAGATGGGCACAGACCTCTCCCTCTACTGCCGCCGCGGTTACACCGACGAAACGCTCAACACGACCAACTGGGTATGGAATGCCTTCATCGCCAAATCGGTCATGAAGGGCAACCTCACCTTCAAGCTCAACGCCGTAGACATTCTGGACGACATCAGCAACGTGCAGCACACCGTCAACGCCCAAGGCCGCACCGAAACGTGGGTGAACTCCCTCTCCCGCTACGTCATGCTCCACATCACCTGGCGCTTCAACGTCATACCCAAAAAGAAGGCAGACGCTGAATGAATCTCAAAAGTTCTAGTTAAGCGGCAGAAATTCCTCGCCAAAATTTCAGGAGCGAGGCAATAAAAACGACAGCATGCGGTTGGGGGACTGCATGCTGTCGTGCTTTGTGGTGCGGTGCGGCTACTGCTATTCCGGAAACGCGCGGCGCAGGCGGGCGGCTTCCTCGGATGTGATGGGGAGTACCGTGCCGTGGCGCGGGGTGAACTTGCCGCTGGTGGCGGTGTTGCGCTCGAAGCGGAAGTGGCGGAGGTCGGTGGAGGAACAGAACTGGTAGTGGCCGTTCATGTAGCAGTCGTACATCAGAATCCACGTGTCGCTGTCGGCAAGGCGGAAGATGCCGGCGCCTTCTACGGCTTCGTCCGTCTGTTGAAGCGGGGCAGAGGGGGCGCTCCACTGACTGCCTGCTGGCTGGGAAGCACAACAAGGCGTGAGCCGCGAGGCGGTTACTTGGCAGATGCCGCCGTCACCTTCGTTCTTGTAGAAGGCGTGGTAAAGGCTGTCGGTGGGGTTGTAGACGATATCCATGTCGATGGTAGCAGAACCGCGGTCGTAGAGGAAGACGGGTTCGCCGAGCAGGTCGGTGAAGTCGTCGTTGGCGTGGCAGTAGAACACCTTGTCGTAGGGGATTGTGCCGTCTGCCGTGAGGAGGGAGAAGTAGACCATGAGGCGGCCACGGCTGCCGTCGGTGTTCAGGTAGTTGGGGTCCCAAATGGTTTCGGGTGCCCAGACGCGGGTGACGGCGGCGAAGGGCGTATCGGCGTAGCGCGAGGGAAAGTGGACGGCGGCGTGCGACCACGAAATGAGGTCGCGCGAACGCATCATGACCAGTCCGCGGTTGCTGTCCCAGCCGTCGGCGGAGCGCATGTCGGTGGCGACCATGTAGAACCAGCCGTCACTGCCGCGCATGAGGTGCGGGTCGCGCAAGCCGCACTGCACGGTGCAGGAGTCGGCTGCCACCACGCAGCGCCCGCCGTTGAGCGGGGTGTAGTTGTAGCCGTCGGTGGAGATGGCGTAGTAGATGTTTTCGTCGTCGTTGGCGGGGAAGTAGACGAAGAGGTAATCGGCTGCTGCCAACCGCAGTGATGCCAGTGGGGTCAGCGTGGCGAAGGCGGAGAGGAGAAGGAGAAAAAACTGTCGCATGGAGGGGATTCTGATATGAAAAAGAGGAGAAAAAGAGGTGTGCGCCAAATCCCCTTTGTGGAGGATATGGCGCACGCCGTCAATGTTGTTTTCAGTAGACGTAAATCTTATAGTCCTTGATGCCGGCGGGCGCACCCTGTTCGGCGCGGGGCAGATAGTCGATGCCGGTCACCGTCTGTTCGCTGCCGAGGTCGATGACCACGACGTGGGGGAAGGCTGTGCCTGCCACGGTGCTCCAGTAGGTCGACTCTTGCAGGTCGTACACCTTGTCGGCGGTCTTGTTGCCGTTCTCGGCATCCTCGCTGTCGGCGTACTTCACCGTCCACGGCTCGCGGCTCAGGCGTTTGCCGGCGGCGTCGAGCACGTAGAGTTCGGCGATGGCTGCCACTTCCTTGCCGTCGTGGGCATTGAGGCCTTCGATGGCGACGTAGCGGCCCTTGCGCGGGGCGTCTAGACTGACGGTCTGCCAGCCGTTGCCCGCCTTGAAGGCACCCTGTGCGGCGAGGGGCAGTTTGGAAGTGTCAAGCGTTTCGCCGGGCTTGCGGTGGGTGGTAGGTGTGGAGAGCTGGAGCTGGTCGAGCTCAGGATGTGCCTGACCGAAGCAGACCGTCTGCTGCGGGCCAGTCACGTCGAGCACGATGACCTCGTTGCTTCCCTTCTTCAACCAGCAACCGGGCACGTAGAGCGTCTGCTGCGGGCCAATGCTCCAAATGCGTCCTACGGCGTGGCCGTTGACATAGACCTGCCCCTTGCCCCAAGAGGCGAAGTTGAGGAAAGTGTCGCCCGTGCGCTTCAGGTTGAAGGAGCCGCGGTAGTAACCCGCGTTGCCCTGCAGAGCGGTCTGGGGCTTCTGTCCAGCAGCGGCGCGGTCGAATGCCTTGAGGGCGGTGGCATAGTCGTCGGGCAGCGTGCTGATGGTCCAGTCCTTCAAGTTCCACGTCACCTCGTCGCCGTCCACTTCGGCAGAGAGGGTGACAGACGACGTAATGCCCTTGTAGTCCTTGATGGCACGACCAAAGTTGATGCGCCCCATAGCTTCAAGCACGACCGTCATTTCGCTGCCCGCGGCGATGGGCGGGAGCGTGAGGCTGCGTTCGTTCTTGACGCGGTCAATGCGTCCCACTTCCTTGCCGTTGATGTAGACGATGGCGTAGTCGTGGCAGTCGTTGAGCGTGAGCAGGCTCTGCCCCTTGACTTCGGGCAGGCTGGTGGTGTAGACAGCAGCGCCCCAACCCAGGTCGAGGTCTTCGAAGCACATCACTTCTCGGCTCTTCACCGTGGTGTCAATGCCGCAAAGCAGCGGGGCGAACTCGGTGAGGGCGAACTGCGGCACGCGGATGGTGTCGGCTACGGGTTTGGGCACGGCGGGCAGCTTCTTGTCGCTGTACTTCTGGAGCAAGTTGCGCAGTTCGTAGTATTTGGGCGTGGCGGCGCCGTATTCGTTGATGGGCGCGTCGTAGTCGTAGGAAGTGACGTCGGGGGCAAATCCGGGGCTGTTGGCACCTGCCCAGTGGCCGAACGAAGTTCCGCCGTGCGTCATGTAGAGCGAGAAGGAAATGCCCTTCGAGAGCATTTCGTCGATGTTGTCGACCATCGCCTTTGCGGGACGCGTTTCGTGGTGTGCGCCCCATTTGTCGAACCATCCGCTCCAGAATTCGGAGCACATCTTTGGGGCGTTGGGGCGGAGTTCGCCGAGGCGGCGGAACTGCTCGTCGATGTTGGCGCCCGTGCCGAAGTTCATCGTCCAGACGAGGTCGTCCAAGCCGTTGTTGGTGAAGTTGCTCGCCCAGTCGCACTGGAAGAGGGTCACCTTGTCGAAACCAGCCTCGCGCACGATGTCGCGGATGGCGGAGACGTAGGCTTTGTCGACGCCGTAGGAACCATATTCGTTTTCGACCTGTACCATGATGATGGGGCCGCCGTTTTGTATGGTGAGCGGGGCGAGTTGCTTGCCCACTTCGTTTTCAAACTTGCGCACGCGCTCCATGAAATAGGGGTCCTGTTCGCGCAGGCGGATGTCCTTCTTCTTGAGCAACCACCAGGGCAGTCCGCCCATTTCCCATTCGGCACAGACGTAGGGGCCTGGGCGTACGATGACGTACATGCCGTTTTTCTGGGCGAGGCGGCAGAAGGCTGCCACGTCGTTGTCGCCGGTGAAGTCAAACTGGTCCTCCTGCGGCTCGTGGATGTTCCAGAATACGTAGAGGCAGATGGTATTCATGCCGAGCGCCTTGCACATCTTGATGCGGTGTTCCCAATAGGGGCGCGGGATGCGCGGATAGTGGAGCTCGGCGGCCTTGATGACGAAGGGTTCACCGTTGAGCAGGAACACCTTGTCGCCAGTGGTAAAGGTGCCGCCCTTTTCGGTGGCGTGCACGGCGGCAACGGACGGGGCGGTTGCCGCGGCGGCGGGACTGGCGTGGAGTGTGCCGGCAAAGGGGCACAGCAGGGCAGCCAGCGCCAAGGGGGAGATGAAGGTTGATAGGTTCATGGGTAATCCTTATTTATGGTGAAAGGAACGGTTTCAGTTTTCTTCAGAGCCGCCCCAGTCAGGGTTGCTCTACGAAAGTCGTGATGGAACGCGGGGCAAGTTGGGTTTCGCCGTCGGTCGTGCCGATGGGGGCGAGGCTTTCGGCAGAGATGTCGCTCGTGCGGTACATCTGCCACTGGCGCGCCTTGGCGTCGTCGGTGGAGAAGGCGAAGGGCTTGACGGCCTCGGCATAGTTGATGGCGACCACCACCCAGCGCCCGTCGGCGTTGCGATAGGCGGAGCACATCACACCCGTCGGGTCGTTGTAGCCTTCGGCAATGACCTTGCCTGCGGCGTCGGCAGCCTCAATGTCGTAGCGCACCGCGTCGGGACGGACAAAACGGCTGTAGTTGCCCAGCGCCCAGAGGAGTTTGGAGTCGGAAGCCCAGCCCGTGCGCAGACTGTCGGTGGTGTAGGCGCGGACAAGTCCGTCGCGGTAGTCCTCACCGATTGCCCGCCACCAAGACCACGACTTGGCGTTGGCGAATACCATGTCGTGATGGATGACGCGTGCCACGTAGAGGGCAGTCTTCATCGAGAAGTCGTAGCCGCGGCCGCCGCCGATTTCAGTGTCGTTGCTCATGATGCAGATTTCGGTCTGCCAGTAGTCCAGGCCGTACTTCTTGATGCTGTCGCGCAGCGCGACACGGATATCTCGCATGAACTCTACTGGCGTGTTGGTCCAGTAGCTGTGACCCACGATGAGGTTGGGCACGTGCTTGAGTCCGCCCAGGTAAGTGGCTGTGCTGTCCTTCGAGAAAAACGTGCTGATGGTGTTGCCGCGTTGCCAGTCGGTCTGATGTATGCCGAGGAGGCAGCGAAGGTCGGAACTTTCGGGGACGATGATTTGCGTGGAGAGCTTCTTCTTGGTCAACGCCTTGTCCGTTTCCTTGACGAGGCGTGCAATTTCGCGGTTGGTGGCAGGAGAACCTTCCTGCTTCGGGCCGAGCCAGTTCCAGCTGCCGTCGGGTTCGTTGACGGGGCAGAGGTAGTCAAAGTGGATGCCGTCGCGCTTCTCGATGCCGGCGAGTGCTTCAGCCATGTAGTTGGCAAAGTCGTCGTAGCAGTCGTCGCGGAGGTTGATGGTGCCGCCGCGTCCGGTGTTGGTCGCCCAGCCGTTTTTCGTGAAGTAGACCGGTGCCGAATTGAGGAAGGCGAGGAAATGGGGCACGCCGCGCGCCTTGGCGAGCTTGAGGAAATTGCGCTGCCCCGCCTGCTTCGACCAGTCGTAGGAACCGTCCGCCTGCAGCACGCAGTCGGTGCGCGTGCCGGGCTTGATGTTGGCGCTGTCGCCCTGCTCTTCACTGCCGGCGCCGAGGTTGAAGCGCCACACCGACAGGCCGATACCTTTCGGTTTGCCAGCCGCGTCGTTCTCCATGCTGAAGAGCCAGTCGGCAATCTTCTCCTGTTCCGCCTCGGGCCACAGCCCCACGTATTTCATGCTCCAGGCGTCGGACGCGCCGAAGTGGAGCACCGTTTGCTCCGGACTGCCTGTCTTGATGGTAAACTTCACAGCGTCAGATTTGCCGTCTGCCACGGCGTTGGCGGCGAACACCAGTCCGCCAAAAAGGGCTGCCGTCCGCGCGATGCGGTGCAGGCTACGGGAGGGGAAAAGGGAATGTGCCATAAGCGTTTAGTATTTTGGGTTTGTCGTTTCAGTATTTAGCCAAATCGTCCTCAGTGGGGCGGAAAAGGGGCGCAGTTCAGCCCGCATTACCACTCGCAAAATTATAAAATTAATCCCAACGCGAGCGATAAATATTTCGTAAAATACCGAGAATACTTCTTTTTGAGGCGACGGGAGCGCATTCCGGGCAGTGTTTTGGGCAGGCGGAAACGGGCGAGAAAAAGTAATTAGGGTACAATTGTCAGTAAATTGTGTAAGTCGGGGCGTGTGGGAATCGCGTAAATTTGCAACAGAGAAATTATCGAAAAAGACAGGCTCATGAAAAAGTACTTATTGACCATGCTCGCCACGTTGGCGCTGTGCGTAACGGGCTGTGCGCAAAACAATTCCAAAAGTATGAACAACAGTAAGAAAGTATTGGTGGCGTACTACTCCGCCACGGGTACGACCGAGGGCGTGGCAAAGCTGATTGCCAGCGCTACGGGCGGCACGCTCTATGAAATCCAACCCGAGAAGACCTACACGTCTGCCGACCTCGACTGGACCAACAAGTCGTCGCGCAGCACGAAGGAAATGGCGGACAAATCGTCGCGCCCTGCCATCGTGAAGAACCTCAAGAACGCCTCGTCCTACGACGTCATCTACATCGGCTATCCCATCTGGTGGGACGAAGCACCGCGCGTGGTGAACACGTTCCTCGAGGCCTACAACTTTGAGGGCAAGACGGTGATTCCGTTCGCCACGTCGGGCGGCAGTTCCATCAGCAACTCGGAAAAGGTGCTGAAGGCGACATACCCCAAACTGAAATGGCAGTCGGGCCGCTTGCTCAACCGCGCCACGAAGGAGACTGTGGCAAAATGGGTGGGACAGTAAACAATCACACGCTCTTCTATTAGAACGGCCGTGCGATGCGGCGTGAGAGACCATCCGCACCTGCGCCGCCGCCCGTTCCGACTTAATTTTTTGGAGCTGCATCAAAGCGTTTTTGATGCAGCTCCAATTTTTTTGAATTGCCACTTGTGCTTTTGAACGTCCGCCCCGAAAAATCGCATTTTTGCTTGGATTTTAAAGCACTGATTCTTAATCTTTTAAATCTGCGTCAGAGGGAAAACCAAAAAAGTCCTGGGCTAAATAAAAAAAGTCCTGAGCTAAGTA
>JAUNOO010000058.1 GCA_030531095.1 Bacteroidales bacterium | reverse complement strand
TTGTGTCCCCGGTTCGATTCCTGGTGGCACCACGCTAAATATTAGGTAGTTACGACAAAAAGTAACTACTTTTTTTTGTTTTATTGTAGTAATTGGGGCGTGGAGAAGCAGGGAAGTTATACAAATAATTGTAATTCAATGAGCTACAGCGTCAGATTTCTCAATTTCTCTTCCAAAGTCAACGCGCAATTTTTCTTTTCATGTAAACCGAGGTGTAAACCAGCTGTAGACCGAGGTGCAATTTTTTAAAGAAATGAACGCTACGGTAAACGTCTTGTGCTATAAGTCCAAGACACTGAAAAATGGAGAACACCCACTTATGCTCTGTATCTGTAAGGACCAGAAGCGCAGGTATCAAAGTTTAGGGGTATCGGTAAGTGCAGATTATTGGGATTTTAAACGTAATAGCTTACACATCTTCTCCATTACCTTCTGAATTTTGTCGGCAATATTTTTTGAAGGTAGGCTTAGTTAGGACAATCAGGAAGCAGGCTCCTCTACTACCACCTTTTCTACTCCTTCTATTAAGTCGGATTTTCCAAAACTCAACTTTCTGGTCCTAGCTTATTTGCATAGACGGACTCTTGAATTATTAAATACATACGTACGTTCCATGCTCTTCTTCAGACTTTTTTTAATTGTATATTTATTAGTCTTTGTACCAGTACAACGATAATTCACACACTCATTTCCACCGTTCAACGCAGGATATCCGCATCCCGTTCTAGATGTTCTGCAATCCGCCGACTTCCATACTTCCACATTTTATGGCAGAACAGCAAGAAAGCTATCACAAGAATGCCGCTAATAGCAGGAGTCACACTTGTCACAAACAATATGGAATCGTAAACACCATGGGCAATGACCGGTGCAAGAATCACCAATAGCCTGTTTTTCTGAGAAACCTTCGGATAGAATTTCACCAATGAGTAGTAGTACCCCATCAAGACGCCAAAACAAAAGTGTCCAGGAACAGCGAACAGGGCACGAGATATGCCTACTGACAAGTATTCCTCATAATTGGAATACAAATAGAAGATATTCTCCAAGGCTGCAAATCCCAAAGAGACGAATACAGCGTACACGATCCCATCCACGTGCTCATCGAAATGACGATTCTTCCGAAGCAATAGCCAAAGCACGAACAACTTCGCTAATTCTTCTGGAATCGCAGCCCCAAAGAAAGCAGATTTGACAGCATCCAAAACCGTGGCAATCTCTGGAGGATAAAATCCTAGCCCCCCAAAAGGAACGGAAAGCAGAAGAGACAATGGGACCGACATCAACCCCAAAGCAAAAGCCTTCATCAACTGCCCCAATGGTTCTGGCGACATTTTGTCCTTCTGATAAATATAATACGACAATACTATTACAGGAAGCAACGCTACAGCCAATATCCAATGTGTCATAAGCAACAATCTATTTTATTCAGTCATTCTTAGAAAGTTCAAACGTCCCCGTCCAACAATCTCACGTCCTCCATAAAGTCCATTCTCATACAATCCAGCAGCTCCTCTGCATAGACCTTGAGAAGTCCTTTATAATAGGTCACATCCTTGTGATTTGACTTGGAAATGCGTTCCCAAATAGTACGCCGCTTAGCATCATAATACGCGTAGCGCAGCCCTTCCCTGTCGTCTTCTGTCATCAGATCACCAAGATGCTTTTTATCCAAAATATCTTCCAACCGCCGCGAATCATTGGGAGCTACTTCCGACCACAAATTTTTCAAGAATTCGAAATACTCCGCTTCAATCCTTTTCGGCAACTCCATATCATATTTTCCAATCGTTTCAGGCATGGTCACCGCAGCTTCGTGCACCAAGTTGCCAAAGTATTTTTCTAAAAGCTCCTGTTGCCTATTAAGGCACATATTACCTATATCTGTCTTTTTCATTGTAAGTTTCGTATATTCTCCATTTCTCCTTACAGATTCTCAATATCCCTCAACAGAGTATGGACTTATAGGACAACGTAAACCTTGCCATCAGACAAGCCCACTATAACTTCTTTTTCTTTTTTGTACTTAGAAGTTATAGTTTTTTCCCGCAATTACTGCAAAACTTTACAGTTTCCTCCATTGGACTTCCGCAACTTGTACAGAACTTGCGGGAATCCATCCGGCCAGGATATGCATGAGCGGCATTTCCGTACTGAGCTATGGTATTCTCTGCTATTTTCAATGCGCGGTCATCAAGATCTGCTTGTTTTACCAATCCCCAAATCTGGGTGATGATTACTGGCCACGTTACAAAGAGCATGATGAGTGTGGGTATGACCTGCTGGCCAAAAATTCCAATGCCAGCCTCAAAAGAGATGGTTGAGCCGTTCGGAAGGAGTGTGACCTTCAGGGCTGTTTTCATACCAAGCACAGCTTTGAACATCCCGCCTTTAGTCAGTGAAATGTCATATCCTCCGCTTACGAGAGCCTCACTCTTGACTTCATACCCGTCATTGGCAAAATCAGCCTCTATATTTTCAGCGATTACAGGAATAAGGGAAGGATTCCCCATCAGTTCTTTTTTTGTATTGAATGTTCCCATTGTTAAATTCGAATTTCTTGTAGTTGGCGATTGTGGTAAACTGCATAAAAGACGCTCAACTCGGAGAGGGCGTCGAGAATGGCTGATTGTTGTGTTTCATCACAGATTTCCTGAAGATGACGGAGTGTGGCAACAACACGTTCCAACTGATTTTTCAACTCTTCCTCCGTAACGATACCATCTTCCATGATGGTTTGATACTGTGGGTGTGACGTGACAATATCCGAAATATTCAGCACACCATTTTCGTCAAATAATGTTTGCATGATACTTAGATTTTATGGCCGCAATAGCGACAGAATTTCCAATTTGAATTTATTACTTTGTGGCAAGAGGGGCATTGTGTTCCAGTAGCGCCAAGTCCATCCTTGATAGCCGTGTATTGTGGCGTCTGTCCCCACTTCAAAATTTCTCTGACACGAACTGCAGCAAAAGGATGGTCTTGAGCCATGATGGCATATGTCTGAAGAGTTTTGTTCCACAATCCATCATTGCGTATTTCCTCATAAGCATCTGCCTGCTTTGCCCATTCTTTAAGATTGACATCTTTGGTTATACCTTGGGGACCACCTGCCAGACGCGCCATAACATAAGCCACCGTTTGTGGTGACGTGATTATCGCTCCCGCTCTGTCGCACGATAGTTCACTCTTACGTTGCCAATACAATATGGAAAATCTCAGCGGCACTGAAAAAGTTCCAAGTAGTCCTGACATATCCATTCCACTCAGAATGTAGTTGGCAACAGAATGGTAAAGGACGTGGCGACAAAGGATGTGTCCACATTCGTGCGCAAGCACAGCATCTAGCTCTTCTTCATTCAACATTTCCACCAATCCGGACGTCACCGTAATGAAAATCTTAGTATCTCCGAATGTATAAGCGTTTGGATTGGGATTCATCGCCAAATAAAATTCGGGTTCTGCTATGCCAAGCTTTTCACAGATAGGCGGCAACCGCTTGTAAATTTCAGGAAGTTGAGAATTTGAGAGACGTATGTTTGACGCCATATTCATTCCATACTGGAGCTTCTCAAATCCCATTGCGTAGAATTTCTTCACGAGTGTGGGAAATCCCGGGATGCTTTCCAACTGACGCAAAGCAGCTGCATCCTCTGGATGTATGAATTCTGAGGGGTTCATGGTTCTATATTCTTGTTGCTTTCTCTTTAGACAAATGCCATACAGCGTTATTACATTTTCTTTATTACAAAGCCCAATTTTACAATTAGCTTCAAAGTTTCTTGCGAGGTAGCCCTGTCATACTCTTTCTCGTTTTCAGGAAGACTTTCATAGGGCACCAAGCATGGATGGGTTTTGTTGATGTCATCACGCTTCGGACCATAAACCCACCCTTCTTTAATACGGTTATAAGACCATACTTCGTGAACATTCTTCGCAATCAGTTCAGCCAACTCCGAAAATTGCTGAGGAAGAACCACATCCGACACATCCGCAGGATGAGGTGTATATGTTTTGTCCTTTTCCATTTTGTCCTTTAAAATCTTCTTCTAGATAGCAAGATACTGATTCTTCTACCATTAAGCAGGTAATTATGTCCTCCCTAATTTTTTGTTCTTCTGAACAGGCAAACACCTCCTTGTTTGCAAAGATAGGAAATGTTTTTAAAAAACAAGTGAATTAGATATTAATTTCTGTTTTTAGTAGTATGACACCAAAGGAGACAATGAGACAACCAGTTTGTATCATTCTTTGACCACTATGAAAGAGGTCAATTTTCTTCCAAAATTTACGTGTAAAATTCTCTTTCTGTAAACCAAGACATTACTTTTGAAGACCCGTTTGAAGGCTCTGGCGCGGGGTAAAAAACTCTGGTTCACTAAAAAACAGCGGCAGGAACGTTTTGAAATGACGTTCCTGCCTGCTGTAGCCCGCAAGTAGCGCCCCGGATGGGGCAAGCTATTGTGATTATAATTTTTCTCAAATACTTTTTATTGGGGCGCCCAGAGTGTTTTGCGCAAGCCCTTTTTGCTTGCGGGATTTTATGGGGAGGGCTTAGCGGTGGCGCAGCGCCAACTCGCGCTCGATGTCCTCAAGGGTGCAGCCCATCTGTTCGAGAAGGACGAGGTAGTGGTACATGAGGTCGGAGGCCTCATAGATGAAGCGACTGCGGTTGCCATCGACGGCTTCGACGATGCTCTCCACGGCTTCCTCACCCACCTTCTGGGCGATTTTCTTCACACCCTTGATGTAGAGTTTCGTGGTGTAGGAGCCTTCCGGCATTTCGGCGTGGCGCTGCTGCACCACCTGCGAAAGGCGACGGATGAAGCCTTCGTCCTCGGGCGTGTCGAAGCACGACGTCGTGCCGCGGTGGCAGGTGGGGCCTATGGGATTGGCCTTGATGAGGAGCGTGTCGGCATCGCAGTCGGCATACATCTCCACGACATTGAGGAAATGGCCACTGGTTTCACCCTTTGTCCAGAGTTGCTGGCGCGAGCGGCTATAGAACGTGACGCGGCCTTCGGCCTGTGTCTTGTCGAACGCCTCGCGGTTCATGTAGCCGAGCATGAGCACCTTGAGCGTCACGGCGTCCTGAACCACGACGGGCAGCAGACCGTCGGCGCATTTGGAGAGGTTGAAATCGGAAAATGTCATATCTTGGTTTGTGCGTTTGGGGAGGGGATGAAATTTTTCTTTAGAGGCGGACGGTGATGCCCTGCTCGCGGAGGTCGCGCTTGAGGTCGCCGATGGAGATTTCGCCGAAGTGGAAAATGCTGGCGGCGAGTGCGGCGTCGGCGCGGCCCGCGGTGAGTACTTCGGCAATGTCGGCGGCTGAGCCTGCACCGCCAGAGGCGATGATGGGAATATTTAGTGTCTCCGCCAAGCGGGCGAAGGTGTCGCAAGGATACCCCGAGCGCGTGCCGTCGTGGTTCATCGACGTGAAGAGGATTTCGCCAGCTCCGCGGTCTTCGGCCTCCTTGGCCCACGAGAAGAGTTCCTTGTCGGTCGACTGCGTTCCGCCGTGGGTTGTGGCATGCCACAATCCGTCGGCCTCAAGGCGTGCGTCGATGGCGCAGACTACAAACTGACGGCCGTAGCGCGTGGCGATGTCGTCAATGAGTTGCGGGTTGCGGATGGCGGCGCTGTTCACCGAAATCTTATCTGCACCGGCATCGAGCAGACGCGCGGCGTCGTCGATGGTGGAGATGCCGCCGCCGACGGTGAAAGGGATGTTGATGCCGTCGGAGATGCGCTCCACAAGGCGCGTGAAGGTGTTGCGGCCTTCGCGGGTGGCACTGATGTCGAGATAGACCAGTTCGTCAGCGCCCTCGCGGGCATAATGCTGGCCAAGCTCTACGGCGTCGCCGACGTCGCGCAGGCCTACGAAGTTGATGCCCTTGACCGTGCGGCCGTCCTTGACATCGAGACAGGGAATGATGCGTTTTGCTACCATTGTTGTTGCGGTCTTGGAATTTTTCGGAAAGTATTATTCTCCGCCTACCGCCCAGCGTTCAATCTCGTCGAGACTGATGCGGTGCTCGTAAATGGCCTTGCCCACAATGACCTTGCGGAGTTGGAGGGCAGAGAGGCGGCGGATGTCGTCCATCGACGAGATGCCGCCGGAGACGGTGAAGTCGATGTCGGGATATTTCTGTTGCAGACGGGTGTAGAGGTCGAACGAAGGGCCTTCGAGCATGCCGTCGCGGGAGATGTCGGTGCAGATGACCTGCGAGAGACCCTGCGGGCGGAAACGGTCGGTGAGGTCGTCGATGCTGAGTTCGAGGTCCTCCTGCCAGCCGTTGACGGAAACCTTGCCGTCGCGGACATCTGCGCCGAGCACAATGTGGTCGGGGCCGAAGGCTGTGAGCCACAGCGCGAAGAGGTCGGGCTGCTTGGCGGCAGCACTGCCCACGATGGCGTAGTCGGCACCGGCATCAAACGACTGGCGCAGGGCTTCGTCGCTCTTGATGCCACCGCCCCACTCTATCGTCACGCCGTCGATGAGCGCCATTTGTTCGAGCGTCGGGAGGTTCTGGGGCATGGAGGCTTTGGCACCGTCGAGGTCGACCACATGGATGCGCGTCACACCGCAGTCGGCGTAACGGCGTACCATGTCCACGGGCGAGGCATCGTAGGTGGTGCGCTGACCATAATCGCCCTGCGAGAGGCGGACGCAACGACCTTCGATGATGTCTATGGCGGGAATTATCTGAATCATATTTTGTTGGAGTGTACGTGTGGAGAGAAAAAGTTTTTCCGCAAACCCTCAGAATCAGAGTTCCAGGAAATTGCGAAGAATGCGCTCGCCCGTGTCGCCGCTCTTTTCGGGATGGAACTGCGTGCCGTAGAAGTTCTCATACTTGAGGGCGGCACTGAAGAGCAGACCGTGGCGCGTGGTGGCAATGGTGTCGGGGCAGAGCTCGGCGTAGTAGGAGTGGACGTAGTAGACGAACGAACCGCCCTCAATGCCTTTGAAGAGCTTCTTCTCGAGGTTGCCAATCTGGTTCCAACCCACGTGGGGCACTTTCTCCTCGGGCGTGGGGACGAATCGCTTGACGTGCGAGTCGAAAAGGCCTATGCACTCGGCGTCGCCCTCCTCAGAGTGGCGGCACATCACCTGCATGCCGACGCAAATGCCCAATACGGGGCGGCGCAGACTGCAGATGACCTCGGGCAGACGGGCGGCCTTGAGGTTCTCCATCGCTTCGGCGGCATTGCCTACGCCGGGAAGCAGGACGCGGTCGGCGCGGCGGATGACGTCGGGGTCGGCTGTCACCTGATATTCCGCGCCGAGGCGGTGGAGGGCGTTCTCCACAGAGCGGAGGTTGCCCATTTTGTAATCGATGATGGCTATCATTCTATTATATATGCGTCAGGGATTTCAGTAACTGAATTAGAGACAGCCCTTGCTCGACGGCAGGGAGTAGCTGAACACGTCGCGGCGGATGGCTTGGCGGATGGCACGGGCGAAGGCCTTGAATACGCCCTCGATGAGGTGGTGCTCATTTTCGCCGCGCGCACTGATGTGGAGGTTGCAGCGCATCGCCACGCAGAGGGAGTGGAAGACGTGCTTGAACATCTCGGTGGGCGTGTCGCCAATGTATTCGCGGGTGAACTTGACGTCCCAGTCGAAGTCGGCGCGACCGCCAAAGTCGAGCAATACCATTGCGCGGCTCTCGTCCATGGGGAGGACAAAGCCGTAGCGTTCCATGCCGCGCTTCGAGCCGAGGGCGGTATAGATGGCTTCGCCGAGGGCGATAGCCACGTCCTCCATCGTGTGGTGTTCGTCCACTTCGAGGTCGCCCTTGCAGACCGCCACGAGCGAAATGCCGGCGTGGTGAGGCAGCTGCGACAGCATATGGTCGTAGAACTTCAGCCCCGTGTCGATGCGCGTCTCGCCCTCGCCGTCAAGGTCCACGACGATGTGGATGTCGGTCTCGGCGGTGTGGCGGCTCACTTCGGCGCGACGCTCCGTGCGGCGGATGCGCTCAGCCACTGCAGCCCAGTCTTCGGTCGCCAGCACCATGCTTTCGCGGCAGGCTTCGTCTATCATTGTGGCAGCCACTTCGGGCGATTGCAGGAGGATGCCCTGCGCGCCGAGGTTGTGTGCCAACTGAATATCTGTGGCGCGGTCGCCGATGACGAACGAGGCGGCAAGGTCATAACTGCCGTCCATGTAGCGCGTCAGCATGGCGGTGCCGGGCTTTCGCGTCGGGGCGTTGTCGGCGGGAAAGGTGCGGTCGATGAGTTGGTCGTCGAAGGTGATGCCTTCGCCTGCCAGCGTGGACAGCATCTTGTTGTGGGCGGGCCAGAAGGTGTCCTCGGGGAAACTGTCCGTCCCGAGTCCGTCCTGATTGGTCACCATCACCAGTTCGTAGCCCTGCCCCACGATGTGGCGGAGGGCGGAGATGACGCCGGGCACGAATTCCAGTTTCTCGAGCGAATCAATCTGCTCGTCGGCAGGCTCCTTGATGATGGTGCCGTCGCGGTCTATGAAGATGGCCCGCTTGAGCGGGGCGGTGGAGTTTGTCGTCATAAGTATTTTTTCAATCTAAGCTTTTCAGCGCTTTGAGCACACTGATGAGACGGTCGTTCTCTTCGGGCGTGCCGATAGTGATGCGGACGCAGTTCTTGCAACCAGGCATGTTGGTGCGGTTGCGCACAATCACGCCGGCGCCGATGAGCACGTCGTAGAGGCGGTTGGCGTTCGCACTGCGCACGAGGAAGAAGTTGGCGTCGGTGGGATAAACGGCGTCAACCACGTCGAGCGTGGGCAACACTTTGGCGAGGCGTTCGCGCTCCGCCTTGATTTCGGCGACTTGTGCCACCACGCCCTTGCGCAGGTGCTCCATCACGGTAATCTGGGTGGGGCCGTTCACGTTGTAGGGGTATTTCACGCGACCGTAAAGGGCAATGACATCGGGGTGCGCAAAGGCCAGGCCGAGGCGCAGCCCTGCCATGCCCCACGCTTTCGAAAGCGTTTGGAGGACAATGAGGTTGGGGTGCTTGTCGAGTACGGGGAGCAGAGAGCCCTTTGCGGAGAAGTCCACGTAGGCTTCATCCACCACGAGCATGCCGTCAAAGCGGTCTGCCAAGTCTTCAAGCGCAGCCAGGTCGAAAGCGTTTCCCGTCGGATTGTTGGGCGAGCACACCCACATCAGTTTGGTGTGCGCGTCAGCAGCAGCGAGAAGTTCGTCCACGGGCAGACCGAAGTCCGCCGTCAACTGCACCTCGCGCAGCGCCACGTCGTTGGTCGCGGCAGCCACCTCATACATGCCGTAACTCGGCGTAATGGCGACTGCGTTGTCCTGACCGGGCACGCAGAATACGCGGAAGGCGAGGTCAATGGCCTCGTCACTGCCGTTGCCGATGAAGATACGGTCGACGGGCATCTGCTTGATGTCCGAAAGCATCGCCTTCAACTGGCGCTGGTGGGGGTCGGGATAGCGGTTGACGCCGTTATTGTACGGGCTCTCGTTGGCATCGAGCCACACTGAGATATCTCCGCCCTGATATTCGTCGCGGGCGGTGGAATATGGCGCCAGAGCCAATATGTTGGGACGCACGTAGTCCAGCGGATTCCGCCGGGCTGCGCGCGCAGTCGTTTGTGCTTGTGATAAGTCTGTCATTGTGGAGTGATTGTTACCAATGTTTTTGCCGTCTCAGTTTCGGTCGGCGCGGGCGTTCTGCCTATTTCGCGTCGCCGAGGGGCAGACCGAGGCGCACCTTCACGGCGGCGGCGTGGGCGTCAAGTCCCTCCGCGTCAGCCATGGCGATGATGGTGGGGGCGAGCGCCGACAAGCCTTCGTCTGAGAGTTCCTGATAGGTAATCTTGCGTTGGAAACTGTCGAGGTTCACGCCGCTATACGAACGCGCCCAACCGCTGGTGGGCAAGGTGTGGTTCGTGCCCGACGCATAGTCGCCGGCGCTCTCGGGCGAGTAGTTGCCGATGAACACACTGCCTGCGGCGGTGATATGCTCAGCCACCTTCCACGGCTCTGCCATAGAAATGATGAGGTGTTCGGCGGCATAGGCGTTGGCAAAGTCGGTCATTTCCTCGCGCGTCGGCAGAATGATGATGCGGCTGTGCGAGAGCGAATGTTCCACCGACGAGGCGCGATGCAGCAGGGCAGACTGGCGCTCCACTTCTGCCTTCACTTGTTCGGCAAAGTCGGCAGTCTGGCACACGAGCATCGCCTGACTGTCGGGGCCGTGCTCCGCTTGCGACAGCATATCGGCAGCCACAAAGTCGGGACGCGCCGTGGCGTCCGCCATGACGAGCACTTCCGACGGGCCGGCGGGCATATCGATGGCGGTGGTGCGGCTCACGATTTGTTTGGCCTTGGTCACATAGCGGTTGCCGGGACCGAAGATTTTGTCGACGCGGGGAATGGAGTCGGTGCCGTAGGCCATGGCAGCCACAGCTTGCGCACCGCCTACGCGGTAAATATGGTTGATGCCGCAAACCTCAGCGGCATAGATAATTTCGGGCGAGATGTGGCCGTCACGTCCTTGAGGCGTACAGAGCACCACTTCCTTGCAGCCTGCAATCTTGGCAGGCAAACCCAGCATGAGCACCGTCGAGAAGAGGGGGGCTTGACCGCCGGGGATGTAAAGACCTACGCGCTGGATGGGCACGGCGCGCTGGATGCAGTGCACGCCATTCTGCGTGTCAACCTCTACGACCTGCGGACGCTGCGCAGCGTGGAACGCCGCGATGTTGCGGGCAGCATTGGCGATGGCTGTCTTCACTTCGGCAGAGACGAGAGCGGCAGCCGCCTTGCGTTCCTCGTCCGAGAGTTCCAGACTGTCCAGTTTGGCACCGTCGAATTGCAGGGCGTAGTCGCGCAGGGCGGCATCGCCTTCCTGGCGCACGCGCTCCACAATGGCGACCACACTCGCCTCGATGGCGTTGTCGTCGGGTATGTTGCGCTCCGTGAGGTCGGGCCACTCGGCGCGCGGGGGATTATTCAGAATCTGCATAAGCTTATTATCGAATCATGTTTTCGAGGGCCAAAACCAGAATGCCTTCTGCGCCGAGTGCCTTCAGGAGTTCAATCTTCTCCCAAAGTTCGCTCTCCTGAATGACGGCGTGAAGCGAGCACCATTCCTCGTCCGCCAGAGAAATGACCGTCGGGCTGCGCATACCGGGCAGGATGGCGACAGCTTCGTCCAGGCGCGCCTTGGGGAGGTTCATCAGAACGTACTTCATGCCGCGGCTGTCCACGATGGAGCGGAAGCGGAACTTGAGTTTCTCCACGTCGGCACGTTTCTCCGGGTCGAGGTCGTGTTTGCTAATCAGTGCAGCTTCAGAGGGGAACACGACTTCCACTTCGCGCAGTCCGTTCTGAACGAGCGTCCCGCCAGAAGATACGATGTCGAAAATGGCGTCAGCCATACCTACGGCGGGGGCAATCTCCACACTGCCGGCTATTTCGTGAATCTCGGCGTGGATGCCGTTCTCCTCAAAGTAGCGGCGCAGAATGTGGGGATAGGACGTCGCGATGCGTCGGCCTTCAAACCACGACACGCCGTTGTAGTCGGCTTCGCGGGGCACTGCAAGCGAGATGCGGCAGGCGCCAAAGCCGAGGCGCATTTCCTCAACCACATCCATGCCTTTCTCAGCCACTTCGTTCAGGCCCACAATACCCACGTCGGCCACGCCCATCTGGACGGCCTGCGGAATATCGTCGTCGCGCAGATAAAGTACTTCCAAGGGGAATCCGCTGGCGCGGGCAATCAATTTGCGCTTGCTGGCAGATACGCTGATTCCGGCGTCTTCCAACAAAGCCATTGTGTCTTCGTTCAGGCGGCCTTTGGCCTGGATGGCTATTCTTAACATGAGTGTTTTAGTTTTTGAGTCAAATGAAATTTTATTATCAAGGTGCAAAGATAAACATTTTCTCTCTCAGTCGGGAAGATATGTGGATTAAATCCCGCTTAACCTTTATAGTTCAGCCCAATTCGGGGCTCTGCAGAAAAGAATGGGGACGAAAAAAAGTACAGTCTTCGACCTTACCAGACTTCTACGCTCCGTTTTTCAACTCCGTCTTGAGTTTCTGAAACTTTCTCCAGCGCATACAGCCCCCACTCCCCAATAATGAAAAATCAGGCATCGCCGCCCTCCCCATCTTCGCCGTCACACACGGCATCGTCAAGACCGAAGAAATCTAATTCCACCCTCCACCTATACCGATTTATATAATACGCGCACATGTACGCGCGTGCGCGCGAGAGAAGAAATACAACTCATTCAGCAAGAGTAAATTAGAAAAACCACAGAGCCAT
>JAUNOO010000002.1 GCA_030531095.1 Bacteroidales bacterium | reverse complement strand
ATTAGTCCTGAGCTTTTTAAAATTAGTCCTGAGCTTTTGAGACAGTATCTCAGGACTAATTTTTAATAGCTCAGGAGTTTTTTTCTGCAGCGCGAAGCAATCAAACAAAAAACCGTCTCTGCCCGAAAAAAGAATCTGGGCGGGGACGGTTTTTCAATGACGTTGGGGATATACAACTGCATATCCCCAACAATAGTTTTTACATTCTAACAAGTTCTCAACTGCTGGTCAGTTGTAAGCGTTTTCCATCTCTATGATTTTCCAGTTCTTAGATAGTTTAGGTTGGTCTTCTCTTACATTTCCGTTGCAAATTTATAAAACTTCTAGAAATCACCCCACCCCGAAATACGTAATTTGTGTTAAACCTATTCATTTAAACAAATTCCGCTCCCGTTTCAAGAGAAAGGGCTGCCGCAAAACCCGCATTTTGGTGCAGTAGCGTGCGCGGAATCGGAGGACTGAAGTTTCGTCTTCACGGGACAATCAAACAAAAAAACCGTCTCTGCCCGAAAAAAATCTGGGCGGAGACGATTTTTCAATGACATTGGGGATATACAACCGCATATCCCCAACATATAGTCTTTACATTCCAACAAGTTCTCAACTGCTGGTCAGTTGTAACTGTTTTCTCTCTCTATGATTTTCCAGTTCTTAGATAGTTTAGGTTGGTCTTCTCTTACATTTCCGTTGCAAATTTATAAAACTCGCAGAAATCACCCCCCCGAAATGTCTAATTAGTGTTAATACCTTTCTTTTTGACAGACTACGTCCACAATTCCATAGAAAGGGCTGCCCCAAAACGCTCATTTCGGTGCAGCCCAGTATGCGGAGTCGGGGATTTGCTTTCACAAACACCCCGACTGAGGTTTTCTCAAAACTACAGAAGTTCCCAACTGTTGGTCAGTTGTACTATTGGTCAAACTTTACATAAAAACTAACCCAATCACGCTCGCCGCCAGTGGGGGAGCGACGAGTAGAAAGAATTACGGGTTTCAAAATATTCAGTCATTACCACCACTTCACCCAGTTGTCCTCGTCAGAATTCTCGGGGAGGTACCAGGTGCCGTTGTAGGTGGCGCCGTCGCTGCTGAGCCACTCCGCCCACTGGGGGAAGGTGGCGCTGAAGCTCTCGCCCTCGTAGATGTGCTTCGTGAGGACGGGCACTTTCACGCCCCAAACCTGACCAGCTGCTGCGCGGTAGGTGGTGGCACTCGCCATCGTCACTGAGCCGCTTGCGGCAGTGGCGGTGTAAGCACTGGTGTAAGTCTGGAGGGGCGAGTAACCGGCGAGGTGAATTTCCTTACCGTCGGTGGTGACGAGGAAGAAATTCTGGTCGGTCGTGGTCATGGCAGCCTTAGTATACGCCTCAACCTGGGCAGCAGAGAGTTCGCTGTCGGTCATCGTACTGCGGAGCGTGCCTTTCAGACGTACCGTCACGGTGAAGAGCGACGTGCCGTGGTTCATCAGGTCTCTGCCCGACTCAAGCCACTCTGCCTTGCTGCGGCGCTCGGTATTGTAGAGCGTCACCTCGTCGCTGTTGAGGTTGATGCCTGCGTCCTTGGCTTCCTGCGAAAGGAGCCACTGCAGGTTCTTGATGCGGATGACGGGGCAATCGCCGTCAGTTTCGAGAGATGCCTCGAGCGAGTTGGCAGGTATGGGGTCGTAGTTGCCGAGCGTGAGGGCGACTTCACTGGTCTTCACGAAATCGGAAGCAGAAAGACCTTCGAGCTTCAGACCCGCCTCGCTGACATTCGTGTTGCCGATGGCGCGGACGTGGATGACGACCTTGAGACCCTCGCGCCAGTCGTTGGCGGCGAAGTCTTCGCGGGAAGCGTCGAGTACATTCGACTCGAGGTCGTAGTCGAGCACGAGGTCGTTGAGGTCGGAAGTGGCTTCGAGCGTGTTGGTGTTGGGCCAACCGGAATCGAAGAAGACAACGCCCGTGGAGTGGTAGCTGGTGTAGGCGTGTTCGGTGGTGTAGCCTTCAACAACGTCTTCGGGGAGAGTGATGCCCGTCACAACGTCGCCAGTTTCACCGGAATCGCCTCCGCTTTCACCGCCGCTATGACCGCTGCAAGTGCAGTCGGGACCGCAACAGCACTGACCGCTGTAGCATGAAGGCGGGGTTGTGGGTTTTTCGATTGTGAAAGAGAAGTAGCACTTGGGGTCATTGACTTTTTTGCCACAAGTATAGTGCTGCATCCAGGCATAGTTTCCGGATTTAGTTTTCATCCAGTGCCAGTGCTCCATGCGGGTGTCCACAGGAGTCCTATCAAAGCCGCCACTGGTGGGGTACTGCACGTAGACTTCCTCCACATTGGACGCTACGGTGAACGTCACGACGGTCTGGCTGTCGGCAATCGCCACGTTGGTGGCGATGGGCTCGCTGCAGTCTTCGTCGGCATAAATGTCGATGGACGTGACCTTCGGGGAGGACACGAACAGCTTCACGCTGCGGTCTGTGCGGAGGATGTCCGATGTGGATTCGGCGGCATCTTCAGTGGTGTCGGTGGTATCCACCGCAGGACTCTCCGTCAGACTTTGCTCTGAACACGCCGTGAGGAACAGCGCGCCAAGAAGCAGGGTCAGATACTTTTTCATAAGCGTTTGTTTTTGAGAGTTGATATTATGGTTGTTTTATGTGTGCCATGCCGCGAAACTATTCGCGCCACGGATACTGCGAATGGGAACGGTTGTCGTGCGCCGGGTCGACGTAGTAGCCTTTTTCGGCGGGGCGACCGTTGACGAGGTCTTCCACCAGATTGCCTTTCTTCTCCAACTCTTCGCGGTAGCGCTCCTCGTAGTCGGGGACGTAGTCGGCAGGGGGGACGATGTTGACGTCGAAGACGAGGCTCGCCATGCCGTTGGGCGCGATGTTGCCGAAAAGACGGATGACGTGGCGGACGTAGCCGACGTTTTTGAGGCTGTTGAAGGTGAACTGCAGGAGGATTTCGTCGTCGGGCGGAATGACCTTTCGGGAAAGGTCGGCAACGATGCAGCCGCACGAGGGCTGGATGTCCTCAATGACGAGCGGCTCGTGGCCGGTATTCTTCAGGCGGTAGTTCAGATAGAGTTCCTCTCCAGTCACTATGGGATAGTAGTGACGGACGGAGTCTTCGACCTGCACGGACGTCGTACCGACCTTTCGGGTGCAGGCGCCAAAGCCCGTGAGGGCGCACAACAGTAACAACAATCCAATTTTCCTCATTTTTTGTTTTTGACTATTCGACCGACAGTTCCACCTCGTCGCACGCCAGCGTAACTCGCGGGACGTGTTCCCGCGCGAGGCGCAGACTGACGGGGCAGCCTGGGGTCAGACCGTAGAAAGGACACGCCACAACATGGCGCGTAAAGGGTTCGACATCGGGGTTGGCATCGACGGCGACGCGAGCCGCGCAATGCCCGTTCTGCCAGACTTCGACCGCACACGGCAGGGCGATATGCCACTTCGGGGCGAGGAGGAAGCCGAAACGGAACGTGCCGGCAGCGACGACAGCCGAAGCGGGCACCTCGAGCGTGAGGGTATCGGCAGAACAGATGAGCCAGCCGGTATGGTAGTCGGAAGGGAAGCCGTGCCACTGGTCGGTGAGCAGTTTCACGTCGGTATAGCCCTCATCCAAAGCAGAGACGGCGCGGAGCTGCACGCCGGCCAACAGATTGCCTTCGGCCTTCCCCCAGGCCAGCAGGCTTCTCCATTGACCGACGTAAGCAGCTAGTTCGCCGTCCGCTTCGCGGTAATGGTGCATGTCGGAAAAGGCGGTGAATCCGTCCAATCCGGCAAGGATTTCCGCGATTTGGGCGCGGTTGAATTTGTCGGCCTGCAGGCGCGTCAGCTCCAGGCGGGTAAAGCAGAGGGCTGTGAGCAGGCGGTTGAGGCGGGTGCGTTCGTCGCCGCTGACCGACTTGGCGGCGCGGTCGAGGCTGTTCCAGAAGGTCTCGAAGGCGGCAGGGTCGAGGTAGCTTCCGGCGGCAGATATGCCGGCGTAGGGCTGGAGCACGCCCTTGGCAGCGCGGTTCTCGAGCGACTCGTAGTAGGGCGCGAGGACTTCGGCGGTGACGGGGTAGAGCTGCGACCAGCAGGCGGCGGTGTAGTCGGCGAGCGACTGGTAGGGATTGACCATGAGGGCTGCCATGACGCGCGTCTGCACGTCGTCGAAAGCGGCATAGTCGTCGCCGCTGCCGTTGAGGAAGACGCCGCGCACGCCCTCGTCGGCATAGTACTGCAAGCGGCGCTGCAGGAGTTGCAGGCAGGGATAGGGCGTGAGGTAGTCGTCGAAGTTGCGCACATAGTCCCAAACGTAGATGCGCGACGTGACGCGCTGCCAGTCGGCAAGCAAATCGGCGAAGCCCACTCGCGCCGCCGCCTTGGCAGGACTTGCGGAATAGGGGACGCTGAGGGCGCTGAGGAGCACGCCCACATTGTCGGGCAGGGGTTGCGCAGGCGCTTCGGTGGTCGTGGCGTACGCCGACGTGAAGAAGAGGTGGGCGGGGAAGCGGCGGGCAAGGCGGCTCACCAGTTTCGTCACGGCGGGCGTGGCGGAGGTGGCAGTGTTGCCCGCGGCGCGGCACGCCTCGCACTGGCAGACCTGGGCGTTGTCGTTGGGGAGAATGGCAAAACGGGCGGTTTCATCGGCTTTTTCGCCATTCTTTGCGTCGGCACTGCCCTCGCCATAGTTGTTGAGGACATAGGCCTCGAGTGCCGCATAGAGGGACGCTGACGAGAAGCAGAACTGGGCGTCGCTGCGCTGTCCATCAATGAGGGCGCGGGCGTCGTCGGGGATGGTGCCGCCAAAGACCTTGCGCAAGTTGTGCCCCCAAAGCGCCCAGTCGTAGTCGACATGGTGGGTGGCGAGGATGGGACGCAACTCCTCGTCGGCATTAGTGGGCGTGTAGAGTCCGCGATACTCGAAGGCGAAGTTGCCCGCAGTGTCGGCGGTGCAACGTACGGCGGCGGGCAGGAGGTCGGACGTGCTGAGACGCGCATCATGAGCGCCGGCGGCGGACATGAACTGGTAGATGAGCCAGAGCAGCGTGGAGGCGTCGCGGGCCTGCAAGGTCAGACTGCCATCGCTGCACGTCACGGCGTAGTCGTGGGGCAGGTCTTTCGCCACGCCCACGCTGACGGCGAGGAAGTTTTCGGGCAGTTCGTCGGATTCGCCCGTTTCATCGTTGTTTTTGAGCGCCACGACCGCCACACGTTCCCCGGCACGGCGGGTGAGGTGGGTGGTGAGGTACGCCGCCCACTTCTTATCGGCAGCCGATTTGCTATCTGCCGGCGCCACAGCGTAGCCTGCGTAGTCGCCAAAGCTGTGCACGGTGCCGCCACTGCAGCCGAGCGTCAGCCACAGGGGGATGCAGACGAGCCAAAGGAACGTCAGGCGAAGGGCCTCAGAACGAGATGTAGAGCTGGGCGTCGACATTGAAGAGGTTTTTGTAGCGTGTGACGAGATAGTCGGAGTAGTCGGTGTCCGTCCCGCTGCGGGTGTTGGACTGGTGGTAGAAGGTGTGCCAAGTGCCCATCACGCCGAGCGAGATGTGCTTGTTGAACATGTATTGTCCGCCCAAGCCCACCACAGCGTTGAGCTTGTCGAACGTACCGGGCAGGGCGTTGTCGATGAGGGTGGCTTCGGGCGCAGTACCCACGCCTGCAAGTGCCGTCACGTTGGTGCGGCCGTCGTTGAGGGGGAAGTATTTGGCCTGCGCCTGTACGTTTACATAGACTTTTCCCGACAGGAAGAAGCCGTCCGCCTTGCCGCTGAGGGCAAAGTCGCCCACATTGGTGCTGGCGCCGAGGCCCACGTTGAAGAGGTTCTGGCGCGTGCGCTCCCAGTCGGCGAAGGTCCATGTGCCGTAGCTTTGGGTGTCCTCGTTGTAGACGGTAGTGTCGTACTCGAACGCCTTTTTGTAGCTGTTGATGCGGCGGTAGCCCACGCGGGCCTCAGCCTCCCAGCCACTGTCGAAGGTATAGGTGGCGGAGAGGTTCGCCATCAGTTGCGGGAAGTACTTGCCGGCGCCCGCCACGTTGACCATGCCGCGCCAGTGGGCCGAGAAGGTGTGCTCCCACTCGGCTTGTACCTGTACGTCCATGCCGCCGGGCACTTGTTCGTCGGCAAGGTCGCCGTCGGTGTCGCCGTCACGCCCGGCGTAGTTGACGCGTCCAGTCAGGATGTCGCGGCGGCCCAACTGGCGCGAGTAGGACAGGTTAGCCACGGAGGTAATGGTATAGTCGTCGCCGTAGCGGCTTTGCAGATAGCCGAAGTTGAGCGTATTCTTGAAGCCGCGCGCCTCCAGACTGTTGAGGTGGTGGCGGTGGGAAGCCATTTCCTCGATGCTGGGGCTGTACTTGCTCTGGTAGACGTAGGCGGAGTCATACTGGTGCTTGCTCTCGAAAACCACGCCCTTGGCGTAGAGCAGACTGCGGTTGCGGCTGTCGTAGACGAGGGCAGAGTCGAGCACTTCGAGGGCGGTATTGGGCTGGTGGCGCTTCAGGAGGGCATAGGCCTGCGCCTCGCTGTTCATCGAATAGGACTTCACGAGCGTGGTGTCACCCAGAAAGTCGTGAAGCTGGGGGCGGAGAAGGTCGAGCGCGCGGGGATATTCTTCCTGATTGTAGTAGACTTCGGCCTGCTTGACGAGGTAGAAGTTGTCGTCGGGGTAGAGGTTGCGGCCCTGGGCGACGTATTGGGCAAAGGCGTCGTCAAGTCCGAGGCGCGCCGACGTGTTGACGGCGTAGTGCAGCCCTTGTTCGGAGGCGGGCAGGTAGTCCAAGAGGCGCACGCTCTCGTCGTAGGCGCGGCGGACGGCACCGTTTTCCTGAAGGCGCTTGATGTAGGGCACGGCTATCTCCTCGTACGCCACCACGTTGGCGAAGCGTTCGGTCTCGCTCAGGCTGTCGGCAAGGGCATACTGCAACAGGGCGAGCGCGTCGGCGGTGCGTCCCTGATGGTTCAGGAGTGTGGCCTTGCGCGCCGTGTAGCCCACCATGTCGGGGAAGCGGGCGTGGAGCGTGTCGAGTGCCACGGCGGCAGCATTGTAGCGGCGGAGCTCACTGTTGCAGGTCAGAATCTTGTTCCACGCCGACTGTGAGGTTTCCGCCTCGGAGGAGTTGGCGGCGGCAAACTGCAAATAGGGCAACGCCTCAGCATAGGCGCCGTCGGACATGAGGCTCGTGGCCTGTTCGAGGCGCAGGCGCGCCAGTTCGTCTGCCACGTCTGTGTTGGCGGGGTTGCGGTCGTAGAGGCGCAGGAGCAGGCTGTTGGCAGTGTTCACGTTGCCGAGCCGCTTGTTGACAAGGTAGGACTTGTAGAGCAGGGCGGGCGTTTCGCCTTCGCGCTGGCGGGCCTCGTTGATGTAGAAGAGCGCGTCCTCGTCGTAGCCGCGCGAGATGGCGGTGTTGAGCAGGAAGTCGAGCGCCTCCTGACTGTGCTGCGTGGCGTAGACCTTGCCGTAGAGGATGTAGGGGTCGCGCTGGCTCTCGGCGCGGGCGGCCTCAAGGAGCAGACCGTTATAGAACGACGAGAGGGCGGCACTGCGGTTGCGCGCCATGCAGTCCTTCACGTAGGACAAGGCTTCGGGGTAACGGTATTCGCTCGCCAGAATGCCCGCCTTCTTCGTAATGAGGGCGTAGCTCTGCGGGAGCACTGCCGCACCGCGGCCCGCCACTTCCTTGGCCTCTTCCGTCAGACCCTGCTGGAGCAGCAGGTTGCTCAGGGCGAGGTAGTAGTCCTCGCGGTTGGGGTTGGCCTTGATGAGCTCGCGCAGCGACGCCACCGCACCGCTCTTGTCGTTGTTCTTGCGCTGCGTCTGGTATTCCTTGTCGAGCCGCTCGGTGTAGTCGTTCTGCAGCTGTTCGTCGTCGGGGTAGATTTGGCAGATGCGCTTGAGCAGGCGGTCCGCCTCAACGTCGTTGCCCTGCAGGCGGTAGAGGTTGATTTTGCGCCGCCAGAGTCCGCGCCAGTAGGGGTTCACCTCGAGCAGTTCGTTGACATAGCAGATGGCGCTCGAGTAGTTTTTCGTTTCCTCCTCCACGTTCACCAGGAGTTGCTTGGCCTGGACGTTCTCATTGTTGTCGCGCAACGACTTGATGAGGTAGAAGCGGGCGTCGTCGTAGTTCTTATGATAATAGTAGTAGCGGCCGGCAAGTTCGTTCAGCCCCGACACCGTGGGATAGGTTTTCAGACCTTCGTCGAGCAAGCGTTTTCCCTCCTCCCAGCGGTCGCTGCTGAACGCGGAGCGGACGTGGGTCTCGTAGTAGTCGGGCGTGCGGACGCTGTCGCCGCTGAAGTCGTCGTCGGGGCTGACGGCAAAGAGTGCCGCCACGCCGGCGAAGAGGAGCAGCATCAGCATGATGAACTTGAATTTGCGCATAAGATACCTCCTTTTCAGGATTTGACATTATTGGTTGTCGGCCGCACTGGCCGTGTTGTACACGTAGGCGTTCCCGTCGTCGGTGGCGGGGGCGGCGTCCTCGTCTTTGTCGTCGTCCTTGTTGTTCTTGTTGGAGAAGCCCTTTCGGGTCATCTCGCCCCAGACTACGCGCTGACGCATGAAGAAGCGGAAGTAGCCGCGCAGCGAGAAGAACACAATGAACGGGTGGTAGAAAAACGGCTCCAGCAACGCCGCCACAATGAGCTTGAAGTAGGCGAAGAAGCCGCGGTAGGAACGGCTGTGGATATAGTCGTAGAAGACCACCACCAGCGAGAGTACCAGGCAGAAGGCGTAGACCACCAGGAAGATGACCAGCGCCGTGCCCCAGTTGACGGCCCCCGTGAGGGCGAGGTAGATGAAGGTGACGAGTCCCACCGCCTCGATGAAGGGCGCGAGCAGTTCGAAGAAGAAGATGTAGGGCAGCGTGATGAGGCCCAGTTGGCGATACTTCCGCTTGAACATCATGCGGTAGTACTTGCCGTAGGTCTGCATCAGTCCGTGTCCCCATCGCGTGCGCTGTCGGTAGAGGACGGAGAGGTTGGGCGGTCCTTCGGTCCAGCAACACGTGTCGGGAATCTGCACCACGCGGTAGGGGCGCTTGAAGTCGCAGCAGTAGCCTATCATGCGGATGAGCATGTCCATGTCCTCGGCGAGCGAGTCGGAACTGTAGCCGCCGGCGGCGATGGCCACGTCGCGGTCGAAGAGGCCGTAGCCGCCCGACACGTTGGGCATGGCATTGATGGCAGACCAGCCCATCTTGCCGATGAGGAAGGAGCGCATATACTCCAGCGTCTGGAACAGCGGCGCGGGGGTGTTGGGCACGCGGTTCTTCACGATGCGCCCGTCCTCGACGGTGCAGCCGTTCGACATGGTCATCACGCCGCTCACCGCGATGACGTCTTTCATTTCGAGCATGGGGCGCATGCACTTGAAGATGGCGTCGGGGGCGAGGATGCAGTCCACGTCGGTGTTTATGAAGTAGGGGTAGACCGCCACGTTCAGCCCCGCGTTGACGGGGTCCGCCTTCGTACCGCCGTTTTCCTTGTCGACCACCGTGAGGCGTTCATACTTCGGGTTGGTGGAGCGGTAGAGCCCGCGGAAGGGTTTGGCGGGTATGCGCTCGTTGTATTGGTAGGGCACCTCCACGAGGTCGAAGTTCTCGATGAGCTTGTCGAGCGTCTTGTCGGTGCTGCCGTCGTTGACAATGACCACCTCAAAGAGGGGATAGTCCTGCAGGAGGAGCGAGTTGACGTTGTCCACAATGGTGCGTTCCTCGTTGTAGGCAGGCGCCACGATGGACACGCCCGGCGTGTAGGGACTGCGCCTGATGATACGCCGCACGTAGGGGTCCATCATCGTGTTGTAGCTGCGCGTCAGCGAAATGTAGGCGAGCCATATCAGGACGGCATAGCTCAGCAGCAATGCCATCGAGTAGAAGAACACGAAGTAGCCGTAGAAGAACAGGACAGACTCTTTCATTTGGCGTTATTGTTGCGAGGCGCGTGCCGTCCAGCGCGGGGCGGCGTCCTCAATGGGATATTATTGGCGACTGGTTACTCAACCGGGCAAAGGCCTCAACCTGTTCAAAGAGCAGGCGGTCCTGCTCGGGCGCGGTCTGCTTGAGGCGCTGAAACTGCAACAGACCGGCGGTGCTGTAGCGGTAGAGGCCGCGGATAGCGGCGTAGCGCGTGACGCGGGAGGCGGCTTCCTTATAGACCCTGACGAAGAAGTCGGCCTGCTTGCCCGACCCTATCTGCAACAGCGTTTCGAGGAGCAGGAGGCGCATTGGCTCGGTCTGGACGTTGTAGGAATCTATCATCCGTTGCTCGGCAGGCTCGTAGCGTCGCTCGCCCATACAGGCGAAGGCGGCACGGCGATAGGCCATCTCGTCGTCGGTGAAGAAGGGCATCATGGCTTCCACGTCTTCGTCGGTACCCCAACTGGCGACTTCGCGGATGAGGAACGACTTGAGGTAGCGGTCGTCGACGACGGCGATATAGGGGCGGAACGAGGGGATGATTTTGCCCAGGGCGTGGCGTTCCTTCAAAATTTCGTGCACTTCGAGGCTGTCGAAGGGGCGATAATAGTAGAACCGCTGCCGGCGCATGAAGCGGAACGGCTCGTAGTCGCTCGCCCAGAGGTAGTAGATGCGGACGCTCTTGCTCAGGTTGGCGTCGTGGCTGTTGAGCAGACGCACGAGGACGCTCTCGGGAATCAGAATCTGGAGGTACTGCACCACTTGCAGGTAGCGCACCTTGTTGCTGCTGAAGCCGAAGGTCAGCTTGTCCTCGAGGTAGACGTGAAGGTTGAAGAGGCGCACGAGGGTTGTCAGATTGCGCTGCACGAGTTTGTCCTCGCAGCTCTCCCGCACGTTTACAAAGAAGCGGCACAGCGACTTCATTCGCCAGCCCTTCCAATGCTTTTCCTCATAGTCGATGATGTCGCGCACCTCGCTCTCGGAGAGTTCGCGCTCGGTCATGCAGACTTCGCGGAATCCGTCGTAGTACTTCTTGTGCAACTTCTTCATGAAGCGGTCGCGGCGGCGGTACCTGATGTGCTGCACGAGCATGAGCACGGCGAGCAGCACAACCCCGGCAGCGCATAGGAGCAGTATGGTATAGGACACCTTCACCACCCAGGGGTAGCCCTGAAACTGGTTCTGCCACACCGAGAGGTAGTAACGCAACGTGTCCAAGCCCGAAAACTCAAGCTCAGACATCCGATGCCCAGCCGTATCGGCCGCGCAAAGCACCGAGGGCCACACGAGCCCCACCAGGGCGGCAATCTTTCTACTCTTCATGTGCATGAAGTCACCGATGCGTCAATGCTGAAAGGGGAATTCCGAAGCATTCCGACCGCAGGTCGTCAGCCGTTTTTGGGGCGTAAAACCATAGGTTTTCTTTAACTTCTCGCCCTCTCCGCAGGACATTTATTCATCATTTTCGCTGCAAAGGTAGTAAGATTGTCAAAAATCACCCCCCCCGAATCACAATTATTGTTAAACGTGAAATTTTACCCCATTTTTCCCATTTTGGCGGCAGAAAAAGGGGCGTTCGGGGGTGAGAGGCAGACAAACGGGGAAAACGCTTGCGCTTTCCTTCAAAAACGGCGCGGCATAGAAAACTGTGACCAACACGACCTCGTCCCCGCGTCGTGAATTTCAAATTTTGAGTCCAGATTTTCAGACTTTTACCAGCGCTTATATCCCCCGCGCCAGAGCCCTCAAAAATTATCTGGGGACTAATTTAGGAAACGATATACAAGTTGTCATGTATGAAATGGAAAACACCCCTTTTGTTATAAAGCTATCAAAACTAGTCCTGAGCTTTTGAGAACTAGTCCTGAGCTTTTTACCCAAAAGCTCAGGACAATTTTTTGAGGGCTCAGGAGAAAGCGGCAGAAGCCAAGTCGGCGCGCTGAAACGAAGGGCGCACCGGCGCGAATTGCGGGTGCAAGGCGGTACCGGGTGGAAGGGCAAAAGCAATGGGAAATATGCCGCGCAAGATGAAGCAGACCTTGCAGATTAAGAAAAAAGACTTACCTTTGTGGGTTTAACTTAATGGCATGAACACCATGGAAAAACTGCTCCATTACGTCTGGCAACACCGCCTGCTGCCCGACGGCGGCCTTGTCACCGACCGACTCGAAAAGGTGGACATCATCGACCCCGGCATACATAACCCGAACGCCGGCCCGGACTTCTTCAACGCCAAGGTGAAGGTGGACGGCGTGCTATGGGTGGGCAACGTGGAAATCCACGAACGCGCCTCCGACTGGCGACGCCACCGTCACGACACGGACGCGGCGTACGACAACGTGGTGCTCCACGTCTGCAGTGTGCTCGACGACGTGGCGTGCACTTCGGACGGCAGACGCCTGCCGCAGATACAGATGGGGGTGCCGGAGGACGTGGTGGCAAACTACCGCGAACTGCTGGAGGAGGAGACTTTTCCGCCGTGCTACCGCGTCATCCCGACGGTGGCACCGCTCGTTGTCCACAGTTGGCTGGACACGCTCACCGCCGAACGGCTCGACGAGAAGACGCGACGCATTGCCGACTGGCAGACGCGCACGGGCGGCGACTGGGAGCGGACGTGCTTCATCACGCTGGCGCGCAATTTCGGCTTCGGTGTCAACTCGGACGCCTTCGAGACGTGGGCGTTCAACGTGCCGCTCGGTGCGGTGGGGAAACACCGCGACGACGCGTTCCAGGTGGAGGCCATATTCATGGGGCAGGCGGGATTGCTCGACGACAGTATTGTGCCGCCGGAACGCCGCGACGACTATTTCGTCCGCCTGCAAAAGGAATATGCCTACTTGCGCCACAAGTTCTCGCTCACGCCGATGGACGCCCACCTGTGGCGCTTCCTCCGCCTGCGGCCGCAGAATTTTCCGCACGTCCGCCTGGCGCAGTTGGTGGAGCTCTACCACAGCCGCCGCACGGACTTTTCGCGCCTGATGGAGGCGACGGACGAGGCGACGCTGCGGCAGTTGCTCCAGGCGAAGGTGACGCCTTACTGGGAAACGCACTACACCTTCGGCGGCGAGAGCACGGCGCACGCCAAGGCGCTCCGCGACAGCAGCATCGACCTGCTCCTCATCAACACGGTGGCGCCGCTGCTCTTTGCCTACGGCCGTCACCTCGCCGACGAGAGGCTCTGCGAACGGGCGCTCACGCTTCTGGAACGCCTCAAGCCAGAACAGAATTTCATTACGCGCTCATGGGCGAAGGCGGGCATCCGTTCGGCAAACGCGGCGGACAGTCAGGCGCTCATCCAGTTGCGCCGGAACTACTGCGACGCGAAGGACTGCCTGCGCTGCCGATTCGGCGCCGAATACCTCCGCCGCGGACGACAGCACGCCTGATATTTATCGGGGTAAGGCTTATACTTCTGACTATCTGATTTTTACGGCCTACGTCTGAGGAATATTTCTCCTCCAGAAACAGCGGTCTCCTTTATTTATAGACGACAGAAAAATGACTTACGATTTTGAACTCACAATGAAGGTGCGCGACTACGAATGCGACCTGCAGGGCATTGTCAACAACGCCAACTATCAGCACTACATCGAACACACGCGCCACGAGTTTCTGCGCGCGGAGGGGGTGAGCTTTGCCGACCTCCACGCCCGCGGCATCGACGCTGTGGTGGCTCGCCTCAACATGGCTTTCAAGACGCCGCTGAAGAGCGGGGACTCGTTCGTGTCGCGACTGGCACTGCGCAAGGAGGGCATCAAGTACGTTTTCGTGCAGGACATCTTCCGCCTGCCGGACGAGCGCCCGGTGGTGCGCGCCACGGTGGACACGGTGTGCCTCGTAAACGGCAGACTCGCCGACTGCGAGGAACTCAACACGGCTTTTGCCAAATACCTGGGCTGACCGATGGAGGAACTTCGCTATGCCATTGCGCTCAACTGCCTGCGGGGCGTAGGACCAACGGCGGCGCTGCAACTCTACCGCCACTACGGGTCGGCTCGCGCGGTCTTCGAGGCGCGCCACGAGGCGGAGGGGAAACTGCGCACGGCGCTCGCGGACTGGAGCGATGCGCTGAAGCGGGCGGAGGCGGAACTCGAATTTTGCCAACGCCACGCCATCCGCGTCTTGCCGCTCGCGCATGAGGACTACCCTGCCCTGCTCCGCGAATGTAACGACCCGCCGCTGGTGCTTTTCTACAAGGGAACGGCTGATTTGAACAAAATCCACATAGTTTCGGTGGTGGGCACGCGCCGAATTTCTGAATACGGGAAAACGATTTGTCAAAAGTTTTGCCAGGAATTGCAGGATTTACTCCCTGACTGTCTGATTGTTAGCGGTCTGGCATACGGGGTTGATATCCACTCACACAGGGCGGCGCTGGCGAACGGCTTGGAGACGGTCGGCGTTTTGGCGCATGGTTTGGACACTATTTACCCCTCGCTCCACCGCGACACGGCGAAACAGATGACAACCCACGGCGGCTTGCTCACAGAGTACCTGACGGGGACGAATGCGGACAAGGGCAACTTCGTCCGCCGCAACCGCATTGTGGCGGGCATCGCCTCGGCGACAGTCATCGTGGAAAGTGCGGCGCACGGCGGGGCGCTCATTACCGCCGACTTAGCACAGGGCTACGGCCGAGAGGTCTTTGCCTTCCCCGGTCGCGTGGGCGATCAATTCTCGGAGGGCTGCAACGCGCTCATCCGCGACAACAAGGCGGCGCTGGTGACTTCGGCGGCGGACGTGGCGCACGCCCTCCGCTGGGTGACGGAAACGGAACGCCCGAAGGCGGTGCAACGACAACTCTTCCCCGACCTCTCTGAATTGCAACAGCGCATCTGCACACTGCTCCAGACGAGGGATGATTTTGGCATCAACCAAATTGCCATCGCCCTCAACACGCCGGTCAAAAACATTGCGAGCGACCTCTCGTTCATGGAGATGATTGGTCTGGTCAAGCTCCTCCCCGGCGGACGCTACAAGCTGATGCGATAAACTGAACGCCTCAAAGCATAAAGCCTGCTCTTCGGAGTGGGCTTTTTGTTTTGGGTGAGGTGCAGCGGAGAGGGAAAGCTCTCGTTGCCGATGAAATGGGCGATTTTTGGAGCGCTGCGCTGGAGCGTTGGGTTAAGTCGGGAAAAAGCAGTAATTTTGCGTGAAGTTATAACTACGCCCTGCTTTCATGGAAACCGAATTTCACTTTGACGTCGTGGTAATCGGCGCGGGACACGCCGGCTGTGAGGCTGCCCATGCGGCGGCCCGACTGGGTGCGCGCACCTGCCTCATCACGATGGACATGAACAAGATTGCGCAAATGAGCTGCAACCCTGCCATCGGCGGCATCGCGAAAGGACAGATTGTCCGCGAGGTCGACGCGCTTGGCGGACTGACGGGACTAGTGACTGACGCAACCGCCATCCAGTTCCGAATGCTCAACCGCTCGAAAGGCCCAGCCATGTGGAGCCCCCGCGCCCAGTGCGACCGCGCCCGTTTCATCACGACGTGGCGTCAGCACTTGGAAAATACGGAGAACTTGAGCATCTGGCAGGACGAAGTTGCCGAAATCATCGCGGAAAACGGCGCGGTGAGCGGTGTGCGCACGGTGTGGGGCGCAATATTCCACGCCCGCGCAGTGGTCGTCACGGCGGGCACGTTCCTGAACGGTCTGATGCACATCGGCCGCAAGCAGGTGCGCGGCGGACGTTGCGCCGAACCCGCGGCTTCTTTTTTGACCGCTTCCATCGAGAGTTTCGGCATCCGCAGTGCGCGAATGAAGACGGGCACGCCGGTGCGCATCGACGCGCGCTCTGTCCACTTTGACGAAATGACGGAACAACCGGGCGAGACGGACTACCACCGTTTCTCGTTCATCAGTCCGTTGCGCCCCCTACCCCAACTGCCGTGCTGGACTTGCGACACGAACGCCGAGGTCCACGAAACGTTGCGGCAGGGATTGGCGGATTCACCGCTATATAACGGACAAATCCAAAGCATCGGTCCGCGCTATTGTCCGAGCATCGAAACGAAGATTGTGACATTCCCCGACCGCGACCACCATCCTCTCTTCCTTGAACCGGAAGGTCTCGACACGAATGAGCTTTACCTGAATGGTTTTTCCTCGAGTTTACCGATGAATATCCAGATTGCGGCGCTGAAGAAGATACCTTGTTTCCGCGACCTCGTCATCTACCGCCCAGGCTATGCCATCGAATACGATTTTTTCGACCCCACGCAGCTGAAACATTCGTTGGAATCGAAGATTCTTGAAGGCCTTTTCTTCGCTGGTCAGGTGAACGGCACGACGGGTTATGAAGAAGCCGCCGGACAAGGTTTGATGGCAGGCATCAATGCGGCACTTAAGTGTGGCGACAGCGAACCTTTGGTACTCCACCGCGATGAAGCCTATATCGGCGTACTCATCGACGATTTGGTCACAAAGGGCGTGGACGAACCCTACCGCATGTTTACCTCGCGCGCCGAGTATCGCATCCTCCTCAGGCAGGACAACGCCGACGTACGCCTAACGCCCTACGCCGAACGTCTGGGTCTCGCTTCGGAAGAGCGCAGCAAGCGTTTCCACGCTAAGAAAGAAATTGTCGGTGAAACCGTAGATTATTGTCAAAAACTCTCGGTGAAACCGTCTCAGATAAATTCTTACCTCGAAAGCCTCGGCACTACCCCACTCTCGGGCGGCAGCAAGTTGGTAGAACTCGTGAACCGCCCACAAGTAAAGCTCGTTGAAATCGCCGAAAACTTTCCTGAGCTCCGCGATAAGTTCGCTGCGCTCACGACCGACAAAGAAGAAATCATCGAAGCCGCCGAAATCGAAATGAAGTACGCTGGCTACATTGCCCGCGAACGGGTTCTCGCCGACAAGATGCAACGTCTCGAAGCCATTAAGATTAAAGGCCGTTTCAATTACAATGAGCTGAAACAGCTTTCCACTGAAGCGCGCCAGAAGCTCACGGCTATCGACCCCGAAACCTTGGCTCAGGCGGGACGCATCCCGGGTGTTTCTCCGAGCGACGTGAGCGTCCTTCTCGTCCTCTTGGGCAGATGATGATTTATCTGTGTTTCACGTGAAACAAAACTTTGCATCATACCTAAATTACAAGACTTTATGAATACAAATCTGCTGCTGCAAAATTTGCGGAACGTCCCCGACTTCCCCAAACCAGGCATCCAGTTCAAGGACGTCAGTACCCTCTTCAAGCAGCCCGAATGTCTGCAAGAAATTTCCGACGAGCTTTTCCGCCTCTACAAGGATAAGGGCATCACGAAGGTAGTTGGGATTGAGTCGCGCGGTTTTGTGATGGGCGCCATCATAGCTGCGCGCCTCGGTGCTGGATTTGTAATGTGCCGCAAGCCTGGAAAATTGCCCGCCGTCACACGGCAGGCAACCTATCTGAAAGAATACGGCACGGACACCATTGAAATACACGAGGACGCGATTGGTTCTGACGACGTGGTGCTGCTCCACGACGACCTACTCGCGACAGGCGGTTCAATGCAGGCAGCCTACGAATTGGTGAAGCAATTCAATCCGAAAGGCATCTACGCCAATTTCATCATTGAGCTTTGCATGGAAGGACTGGACGGTCGCCATGCGCTGAGTCCTGAACTCGAAATGACCACGCTTCTCACGCTCCATGAATAAGAACGTCGCCGAATACCTACGAGGCATCGTCCTCAATTTGCCAGAAACGCCGGGTTGCTACCAGTACCTCGACGAGTCGGGTAAAATTATATATGTAGGTAAGGCGAAGAACTTGAAACGGCGCGTCAGCTCCTACTTCAACAAAGAACAGCAAAGCAACAAGACGCGGCTCCTCGTCAAGAACATCCGCGACATCCGCTACGTGGTGGTCAAGACGGAGGAGGACGCCCTGCTCCTCGAGAACAACCTCATCAAGCACTACAAGCCGCGCTACAACGTGCTGCTGAAGGACGACAAGACCTACCCTTCCATCGCCGTCACGGCGGAATATCTGCCACGCATCTTCAAGACGCGCAACCGCCAGATGCGCGGCGCCACATACTACGGTCCCTACAGCCACGTCCCGACGATGTACGCCCTGCTCGACCTCTGCAAAGACCTCTACCACCCCCGTCCCTGCCGCCAGCTGATGACGGAAGAGGGCGTCAAGAGCGGGAAATACGAAGTCTGCCTCGACTATCACATCCACAACTGCGCCGCCCCCTGCGTGGGCAGACAGAGCCGAGAGGAATACCTCAAAAACATCGAAGCCTGCCGCGAAATTCTGAAAGGCAACACGGGCGACGTGGCGCGTCGGATGAAAGAAGAAATGATGCAGTTGGCAGAGGAACTGCGCTTCGAAGAAGCCGCCGAAATCAAGCGCAAATTCGACCTCATCGAGCACTTCCGCGCCCGCAGCGAGGTGGTCTCGAACGTGCTCCACAACATCGACGTTTTCAACATCGAGAGCGACGAAAAAGAGGCCTACATCAACTACCTCCACATCACCAACGGGTGCGTCAACCAGGCCTTCACCTTCGAATACAAGAAGCGGCTCGACGAGACCGACGAGGAACTGCTCGCCCTCGGCATCTTCGAAATGCGACGCCGCTACGCCAGCGAATCGCGCGAGATAATCGTGCCCTTTCCTGTAGACTTGCCCGAGGGCTACGCCGCCCAAACCGTGCCCCAGAAAGGCGAGAAAAAGAAGTTGCTCGACCTCTCGCGGCTCAACGTCAAGCAGTATAAATTTGACCGTCTGAAGCAGGCAGAAAAGCTCAATCCAGAGCAGAAATCCGTGCGTCTGATGAAGGAAATCCAGACTGATTTGGGGCTTCCCAAACTGCCGATGCACATCGAATTGTTCGACAATTCCAACATCCAGGGCGAAGACGCCGTCGCCGCCTGCGTGGTCTTCGAGAAGCTCAAACCCAACAAAAAGGCATACCGCAAATACAATATAAAAACCGTGGTCGGGCCGGACGATTACGCCTCCATGAAGGAGGTAGTGCGCCGCCGCTACACGCGCCTCATTGAAGAAGAATCCCCCCTACCCGACCTCATCATCGCCGACGGCGGAAAGGGGCAAATGGAGGTAATCCGTCAGGTCACGGAAGACGAACTTCACCTCGGCATCCCCATTGCCGGCCTCGCCAAAGACAGCCGTCACCGCACGCGGGAACTGCTCTTCGGATGGCCGCCCGTGTCCGTCGGAATGAAGGCAGACAGCCAACTGTTCCGCCTCCTCACCCACATGCAGGACGAGGTGCACCGCTTCGCCATCACCTTCCACCGCGACAAGCGTTCCAAGCGCCAGACGGCTTCAGAACTGGACGCCATTCCGGGCATCGGGCCGAAGACAAAAGAGGCGCTCCTCAAGACATTCGGGAGTGTCAAACGCATCAAAAATGCCACAGAAACCGAACTGCAATCGGCGGTCGGCACCGCCAAGGGGCGTCAGATTTTCCAAAAACTGCACGAAACCACTGCACAATAAAAGTTTATCCGTAAATTTGTCAACGACATGAGAATCGTCATCCAGCGCGTCCGCCACGCCTCCGTCACCATCGACGGCGCAGTCAAGTCGCGCATCGACCAGGGCTACCTCATCCTCCTCGGCATAGAGGATGCCGACACCCGCGACGACGCCGACTGGCTCGTCAAGAAAGTCGTCGGCCTCCGCGTCTTCGACGACGCACAAGGCGTCATGAACCTCAGCATCCAGGACGTAGGCGGCAACATATTAGTAATCAGCCAGTTCACGCTGATGGCATCCTATAAGAAGGGCAACCGCCCCTCCTACATCCGCGCCGCCGGCCACGCCGTCGCCATTCCGCTCTACGAGTACTTCTGCCAGGCACTCACTGCCGCCCTCGGGCGTCCCGTCGGCACAGGCGAGTTTGGCGCCGACATGAAGGTGGAGCTCCTCAACGACGGTCCCGTCACCATCTGCATGGACACGAAACAGAAGGAATAAACCACATGGAGAAAATGACCATAGAAGAAGCCCAACAGGCTGTAGACCAATGGATAAAGACCTACGGCGTGCGCTATTTCAGCGAACTCACCAACATGGCGGTTCTTACGGAAGAGGTGGGCGAACTGGCGCGCGTGATGTCGCGCAAGTATGGCGACCAGTCGTTCAAGGCGGGCGAGCCCACCGACCCCGCCGACGAGATGGCGGACGTGCTTTGGGTGCTGCTCTGCCTTGCCAACCAGACTGGCGTAGACCTCACTGAGGCGTTCCGCAAGAATCTGGAGAAAAAGACGAAGCGCGATGCGACCCGCCACAAGGATAATCCGAAACTGAAACTATAAACACAAGATTTTCAACTAAATACGCTTACATATGTCCGCACACGAACATTGCAATTGCCACCACGAGCACGACCACGACTGCCACCACGACCACGACGGTCACGACCACCCCATCAGCCGCTACGATGAGGCCTTCTCGAAGTTTGACCTCCATCTCCACGACGAGCAGATTGCCGCTGCCGCGCAGCGCCTCATTGCCGAGAAACAGGGCGAATACGACACCGACGAAGTGCGCCGCCAGCTCCTCGGCACCATCGAACTGACCACGCTCAAGGTCACCGACTCGCAGGAGAGCGTGCTGCGCCTGGTCGAGAAGGTCAACGCCTTTGCCGACGCCCACCCCGACCTGCCCCACCTCGCCTCCGTCTGCGTCTATCCCAACTTCGCCCGCATCGCCTCCGAGAGCCTTGAGGCGGACAACGTCGAAGTGGCGTGCGTGAGCGGCGGATTTCCGTCGTCGCAGACCTTCATGGAGGTCAAGACCATCGAGACTTCGCTCGCCGTCCACGACGGTGCCACCGAGATTGACATGGTGCTCAACGTCGGCGCTTTCCTGAGCGGCGACTACGACACCTGTGCCGACGAGATCGCCGAAATCAAGGCGGCAGGTGCAGAGTGTCCGCTCAAGGTCATCCTCGAAACGGGGGCGCTCCAGACGGCTGTCAACATCAAGCGCGCTGCCATCCTCGCCATCTACGCCGGGGCCGACTTCATCAAGACCTCTACGGGCAAAATAGAGCCTGCTGCAACGCCCGAAGCCGCCCTCGTGATGTGCCAGACCATCCGCGAATACTACCAGCTCACTGGCACGAAAATCGGCTTCAAGGCTGCCGGCGGCATCAGCACCGTTGCCGACGCCCTCGCCTACTACACCATCGTCCGCGAAGTGCTTGGCGAAGAATGGATTAAGGAAGGCCTCTTCCGCATCGGCACGAGCCGGCTCGCCAACCTCCTCGTCAACGAGATTCTGGGCGAAAAGACCAACCCGTTCTAAGCTTTTGAAAACTTAGTCCTGAGCTTTCGCAACTTAGTCCTGAGCTTTTGCAAATTAGTCCTGAGCTTTTGAGACAATATCTCAGGGATAATTTTCAAATGCTCAGGACTATTTTTTGAACCTCGACTCCCCTACCCCTCCCGTCCTCCACATGGTGCATGAAGGCAGCAAACAAGCCCCATCTCCTTCGGTTTCGTGCCGTCAGAGATGGGGCTTTTAAGGACATAAAAAGCTGCGAGCATCACAGCTGGCAGCCTCCCAATATCAAAAATATGTAAGAAATTTTGTTTTTAGAGTTCGCGTCCAATCACGTAGTCCAGATAACCCTCGAGGGCCTCCTTGACTGCCGCGTTCTTGAAGCCTTTGAGCTTCTGCAACGCCTCGGCGCGGAGTTTCTCCATGACGCCGCGGGCGTATTCTATGCCCCCCTGGGCTTTCGTGAAAGCCACCATTTGGGCGATTTCGTCGGCGGTAGCCTCGCCCGCCTTAATGCGCTGGGCGATGAGGTGGACGACCTCGTCGTCCGATTGCTTCAGGGCGTAGATTGCAGGGAGCGTCAGTTTGCCCTCCAGCATGTCGTTGCCCGTAGGCTTGCCGATGTTGTTGTTCTCGTAGTAGTCGAAAATATCGTCGCGGATTTGGAAGCACAAACCCATGATTTCGCCAAAGCTTTTGGCCTCCGCCACAAAGTCCTCAGAGGCGCCTGCCGTCAGAGCGCCGAGCTCGGCACAGGTGGCAAAGAGCGCCGCCGTCTTGCGCTTGATGACGTTGAAATAGGCCTCCTCCGAACTGATGGCGTTGCGGATATTCGCCAACTGGAAAACCTCGCCAGCCGAGAGCGTGCCGCCCAGACGGGCGATGATGTCCACGCAACGCATATTGCCCGTCAGCGTAGACTGATGGAGCGCGCCCGACAGCAAATAGTCGCCTACCAGAACAGCCACCTTGTTGCCGTAGAGGGCGTTCGCAGATGCCTGGCCGCGGCGCTTGTCGCTTTCGTCCACCACGTCGTCGTGCACGAGGCTTGCCGTGTGGAGCAGTTCGAGCGTCACCGCCGACCGCAGGGTTGAAATCCCTACCTCGCCAATCTCGCGCGCCACCAGCAACACCAACAGAGGGCGCATCATCTTGCCCTCGCGCTGGCGGATGTACGCCAACGCCTGGCCCAAGAAGTCGTCCTCGTGCTGCAGAGTTTCCTCAAATAGCTGTCTGTATCGTGAAAGCTCAGCCTCGACAGGCTGACGAATCGCGGTCAGTGCGTCCATTGGTTTCCGTTTTTGGTGTACAAAAGTACGAATTTCTTATCAGCGAACTGATATTTTTGCGTATTTTTACCGAGTAATTTATCATCTCACATGGAAAATCTATACCTGCTGGACGCCTACGCCTTAATTTATAGGGCCTACTACGCCCTCATCCGTACACCCCGCATGAACTCGAAGGGCGAGAACACTTCGGCGACTTTCGGTTTCGTCAATACGCTCGAAGAAGTGCTCACCAAGCACCGCCCCGACTATATCGCCGTCGCCTTCGACCCCTCCGGGCCGACGTTCCGCCACGAGGCGTACCCCGCCTACAAGGCGCAGCGCGAGGCCACGCCCGAGGACATCAAACGCAGCGTGCCCATCATCAAAGACATCATCCGCGCCTACCGCATACCGCTGCTCGAAGTGGCAGGCTACGAGGCTGACGACGTCATCGGCACAATGGCGAAGCGCGGTGCGGCGGAAGGGCTCAACGTGCGAATGATTACGCCCGACAAGGACTACGCCCAGCTCGTTGCCCCCGGCATCACGATGTGCCGCCCGGGACACGGCAGCGCACCGATGGAAGTGCTCGGCGAAGCTGAGGTCTGCGCCAAGTATGGTATCTCCTCCCCCACGCAGGTCATCGACTTGCTCGGCCTCATGGGCGACACCGCCGACAACATCCCCGGCTGCCCGGGCGTCGGCGAGAAGACGGCGCAGAAACTCATTGCGCAGTTCGGTTCGATAGAGCAACTGCTCGCCCGCACCGACGAACTGAAGGGCGCACTCCGCAAAAAGGTGGAGGACAACGCGGAGCAAATCCGCTTCTCGCGGTTCCTCGCCACCATCAAGACCGACGTGCCGCTCGACGTCGCCCTCACCGACCTCCGCCGCCAGGAACCCGACAAGGCAGCCCTCCGCGACCTCTTCGAAGCACTCGAGTTCCGCACCTTCGTCAAGCGCCTCTTCCCCGAGGAAGCGCCCGCCGAAAAAAAAGCGCCTGTCCAGCGCTCTCTCTTTGACGATTTACCACCCGAGGCAGAGGCTGTGCCCGAAAATTCCACGCTCGCGACGCTGAAAGACGTGCCACACTCGTACCATCTTGTTGAAAATTTGGACGATGCACGCCGCCTTTGTGAAAAACTTTTGACTTCCCCGACGGTCAGTGTTGACACCGAGACCACCAGCACCGACGCCATTTCCGCCCATTTGGTCGGAATGAGCTTCTGTCCGGCCGAGGGCGAGGCCTACTACGTGGCAGTTCCACGTGAAACGGACAAGGCGCAGGCCTTCGTCGAAATTTTCCGTCCGCTCTACGAGCACCCCAAAATTTTGAAGGTGGGTCAGAACCTCAAATACGACCTCAACGTCCTCGCCCGCTACGGCGTCACCCTTGCCCCGCCCATGTTCGACACGATGCTCGCCCACTACGTCGTGCAACCCGAGCTCCGCCACAACATGGACTACATGGCTGAGGTCTACCTCCGCTACCGCACCATCCACATCGAGGAACTCATCGGTCCGCGCGGCCGCACGCAGAAAAACATGGCCGACCTGCCCCCTGCCGACATCTGCGACTACGCCTGCGAGGACGCCGACGTCACGCTCCGCCTCATGAAGCCGCTCGTCGACGCCATGCAGCAGAACGGCGTGGAGCGCGTGTTCCGCGAAATCGAGATGCCGCTCATGCCCGTCCTCGCCAAGATGGAGCGCGAGGGCGTGCGGCTCGACTGCGACGCGCTCGCCGAGACGGGCCTCCACTTCAAGGCGCGCATGACCCAACTCGAGGAAGAAATCTACGCCCTCGCCGGCCACGAGTTCAACATCACCTCGCCCCGCCAGGTGGGCGCCGTGCTCTTTGAGGAACTGGGGCTCAATGACCGCGCCCGCAAGACGAAGAGCGGCCAGTATTCCACGGGCGAAGAAGTGCTCGAAACACTCCGAGCCAAGCACCCCATCGTGGGAAAAATCCTCGACCACCGCGCGCTCAAGAAACTCATCGGCACATACGTCGACGCGCTGCCACGTCTGGTCAACCCCGAGACAGGACACATCCACACGTCGTTCAACCAGGCGGTCACCTCCACCGGCCGCCTCTCGTCGAGCAACCCCAACCTCCAAAACATCCCCGTACGCGGCGACGACGGCCGCGAAATCCGCAAGGCGTTCGTACCCGAGCCGGGCTGCATCTTCTTCTCGGCGGATTATTCGCAAATCGAACTCCGCATCATGGCGCAGCTCAGTGGCGACGCCCACCTCATACAGGACTTCCGCGACGGCCGCGACATCCATGCCGCCACTGCCTCGCGCATCTTCAAGAAGCCCCTCGATGCCGTGGACCGCGACGAGCGCCGCAAGGCAAAAACCGCCAACTTCGGCATCATCTACGGCATCTCCGCCTTCGGTCTCGCCGAGCGCATGGAGGTGTCGCGCACCGAGGCCCGCGAACTGATTGACAACTACTTCGCCACCTACCCCGGCGTGAAGGCCTATATGGAAAAAGCCGTCGAAGCCGCGCGCCAGAAGGGCTATATCGAAACCATCTTCGGCCGCCGCCGCTACCTGCCCGACATCACTTCGGGCAACGCCGTGGTTCGCGGTTACGCCGAGCGCAATGCCGTCAACGCGCCCATACAAGGCACCGCCGCCGACATCATCAAACTGGCAATGGTGCGCATCGACCGCCGCTTCACGGAGGAATCCATCACCGCCAAAATGATACTCCAGGTACACGACGAACTCAACTTCAGCGTGCCGCCCGAAGAGATGGAGCGCGTCCGCCAAATCGTCATCGAAGAAATGGAGCACGCCTGGCAGGTCGAAGTCCCCCTCCTCGCCGACTGCGGCACAGGGCAGAACTGGCTCGAAGCGCACTGACCGCGCACGCCTTTCCCTTGCCCGCCGCACGCCCCAAGCCAGCGTAACAAAAATTACTACTTATGCAAAATTTTTGCCCTATCGTTACTCAACCACAAAAAAAACTTCTATCTTTGCAACGATACGAAAATTTAACTTCAACCTTTTTCAAAAAACACCAACATGGATAAGCTGAAAAATTATGCACTGCTCCTCTGCACACTGCTGTTCTCCCTCAGTTTCGCAGCCTGCAGCGACGACGACGACCCCGTATACCAAGGCGACCCCTACCCCGAAGAACTCATCGGCACGTGGTACTACACCAGTGACGTCTACGTCACGTTCAACAGCAACGGCACAGGTACGCTGACGATGCCCGCCGACTATTCTGAAGCCAACAAGATGGACGCTGCACCGACCGCCGCAACCACACCGAGCGAAGCGGCTGCAAAAGTGAAAAGCAAGATTCTGGCAGTCTCCAGCGGTGCTGTAAGCTACTCGTTCACATTCTCTTATGAGGCGAGCACCAACACGCTCCAGATTTCATTCAACAACCTGATTGAAAAGTACATCATCACGTCCATCAGCAGCAGTCAGCTCGTTCTGACCAGCACGGAAGGCAGCGTGAAGACGTACACCAAGAACAGCTCTGAGGACGAGGACAGCGAGAGCGACAGCGCCGATACGTCGACTTCCGACACCATCCCCTCATCGCTCATCGAAACTTGGAGCATAGCAGGCACGGCGCTTTTCACCATCAACGACGACGGCACAATAACGTTTGCCTCTGATGACACCCCCGTGACCATGCCCTACACCTACGACGCCAATACGGGCGCAGTGAGCGTAGGCGGTGAGGTGTTCCTCTACGTCATGGACGTCGTCAACAACGTGCTCTTCGCCCAAATGCCTGACACCGAAGGCGTGCTGGACACCTACACATTCTTCCCCCTCACGACCGCCGACGAATGGACCATCGCCGACATCAGCACCCTGATTGGCAAGAACTGGTATGTGGCCATGGAAGGACTTGAGGTGAACCTCTACTTCGAATCGAGCTCCACAGGCGTAATGACCGGTGTAGGCGACAATAGCGGCACAGAGTCCTTCACCTATACCTACGACACGGAAACCAAAATGGTGACGTTCACTATCGACTCCAATGGCCAAAAGTATTACTTCGAAATCTACTGCCTGACCGACTGGCACCTCATCGTGATGAACTACGATGACGACCCGGAGAGCGAAGGCGATTTGTTGGAGATGGTAGCCATCGAATAAAATAAGTAAATCATTAAGTTAAACGACACTCAAAGACGAGAGAGCAGACCGCCTGCGCCTCGGCACACCTTGCCGGACGCAGGCGGTTTCTCTGTTTCTGCCCGAACGCAGAAACTTCTGCCGAAGCCATCAAAAATTAGTCCTGAGTTTTGGCTACGAAGTCCTGAGCTTTTGACTAATTTCCGAAAGTTCTGGCGAGGGTTTAAAAAGCCATGAACAGGGCGCGATTTTTACTACTTTTGCAGAAAATTTCATCTGTTCTTTCTGCAATTACAAAAAAACTTCTATCTTTGCAACGGTATAAAACTTCAACTTCAACCTATTCAAAAATCAACAACATGGATAAACTGAAAAACTACGCACTGCTCCTCTGCACACTGCTGTTCTCCCTCAGTTTCGTTGCCTGCGACGACGACGACGACCCTGCAAAGAGCAACATCCCCGCCGCCCTCATCGGCACGTGGTACTACGCCGAAAACGTCACCGTCACGTTCAACAGCGACGGCACGGGTGCGAAGACGATGCCCGCCGACTATGCCGAAAATCCGAACGCTACGGACAACCTCGTAAGCTATCCGTTCACCTACACCTACGTGGACAGCACCAAGACCATCCAGGCTGTCTACGACGGCATGATTGAAGTGTTCACCATCACGTCCGTCAGCAGCGACAAGCTCGTCCTGACCAGCTCGGGCGGCATCGTACAGTCGTTCTACAAGAACAAGGCGGACATCGTGACCCCGTCAACCATCGCCGAACTCACCGGCGCCTGGGCTTGGGCGACCGACACCCTCTTCATCTTCAACCCGGACACCACGGTGACCGTAAATCCCTATGGAACCACCTACACCACAAGCTACACCTACGATGCCTCGACGGGCGCAGTGTACCTCCCCGAATACGACGTCACATTTCTCTACGTGGTGGACATCATCGACGGCGTACTCTACTGCAAGATGCCAACCACTGATGGCGAACTGCCGCTCTTCACTTTCTTCGCCATCACTGACGAAGAATGGACCGTCGGCGATGTCAGCAAACTGACAAGCAAGACCTGGTACACAGCCGAATCCGGCACGGAAACGACCTTCGTCTTCAACGCCGACGGCACAGGCTCATCGACGCTGACCATCCAGGGCCAGACTGCCACACAGGCCTTCACCTACACCTACGACGAGACGACCAAACTGCTGACAGTCACCATCAGCGGCGACGAACCGTACAGAGTGACCCTCTACAACCTCACCGACACGCGCCTTGTGGGCTACGTCTATGACAACGAAGACGAGGATGACAACTACTGGATTGAGATGGCTGGTCTCGATAAATAAGTGAACCATTAAGTTTAAACACACTATAGACGAGAGAGCAGACCGCCTGCGCCCCGACAGACCTTGCCGGACGCGGGCGGTCGACTTTTCCGACCCAGGCAAATGCAGAAGTTTTCTGCAATCACAAAAAACTTCGACCTTTTCAAAAACAACCACATGGATAAACTGAAAAATTACGCACTGCTCCTCTGCACATTGCTGTTCTCCCTCAGCTTCGCCGCCTGCGACGACGACGAACCCGAAGTGAAGAGCAACATTCCCGCCGCCCTCATCGGCACGTGGTACTACGCCGAAAACAACTACGTCACCTTCAACAGCGATGGCACGGGTTCATGGACTCTGCCCACCGATTCGACCACCACAAACAGCTATCCGTTCACCTGCACCTACGTGGACAGCACCAAGACCCTCATCCTCGTGTACGAAGGCGTGACTAATGAGTTCACCCTTACGTCCGTCAGCAGCAGCAAGCTCGTCCTGACCAACAAGAACGGCCGCGTGCAGTCGTACTACAAGAACGTCGCCGACATTGAGCCTCAGTACAGCATCGCAGACCTCATCGGCACCTCCTGGGGATGGGCGAACACCCCATACCTTACCTTCAATGCGGACACTATAGTGACCTACTTAGCCAGCGACGGCAACACCTATACCGCCCGCTTCGCCTACGACGCTGAGACGGGCGCAGTGTACTTCCCACACAATGGCAAAACGCTTCTCTACTTGGTGGATATCATTGGCGACGCCATCTATTTCAAGACAGAAAACGCCAACAAAGAAATGCTCCTCAGCAGCTTCTTCACCATCTTAGACGAGTGGAGCATCGCCGACATCAGCACGCTGGTAGGCAAGACATGGTACATAGCCGACTCAGGTACGGAAGTGATCCTCACCTTCAACTCCGACAGCACAGGCAAATTGATACAGACCGAAAAGGGGGACGTCGAAGCGGAAGACTTCACCTACACCTACGACGCAACGACCAAAATACTGATCCTCGACACCCATGACGGCGACCCGATAATAGCTACACTCTACCACCTCTCCGACACGCGCCTCGTGTACTATATCCCCAACAACGTATACGAGGGCGACAGTTTATGGATGGAAATGATTGCCCTCTAAAAAATCAAACCTATCACCATGCACAAATTCAAGACCCTTACACTGCTGCTCATCGCCCTCTGCCTCACGCTCCCGTTTGCCGCCTGCACCGGCGAATCGGAGGAGGACGAAGACAAAGAAACCAGACTGCCAGCGGGCGACGAAGTGCCCGACAGCCTCATCGGCGACTGGATAGTCGATGACGTCATCAGCGTCACGTTCAAAGCCGACGGCACGGGCGACCTGAGCTACTACGACGGCACGCCGGGCTACGTCTTCCAGTACACCTACCACGCCGCCTCCGGCACCATCTCTGTGCTGGAACTCTCGTTCATGACCCAGGAAACGTGGACGATTGACAACTTCACCGCCAAGCGCCTGACGCTCAAAATCCCTTCTGCCGACAACAACCAGTACAACTTCGAGAAGACGATATTCCTCCTCGGCGACCTCGTTCCCGACGAAATGCTCGGCACGTGGTATATGTCCGACAGCAGCCGCATCGTCTTCACCGAAGACGGCAAGGGCAACTTCTACTACGCCGGCGAAAGCGGCGCGGAAACGGGCACAGACGGCTCGGAGGTCTTCCGCTCGTCGTTCAAGTTCAACTTCGCCTACCACATGACCAGCACCGCCCTCGAGGTGGTCATCGACGCTGAGCTCTACGAGTGGAACGTCGAGACGCGCACCGACGAGGAGTTGGTCTTCACCGACCAGGACGGCGTGAGCCACGTCTGCCTGCGCGAATGGGACGCCGACGAATATCCCGTCGCACCCGACCCCGCCCTGCTTGTGGGCGCCTGGGGCACGGAGGGCAACCTCGACTTCGAACTCCTCGAAGACGGCACGCTCGTGTCCTACGAGGCGGAAGTCGACAGCACTCTGAATTACGGCACCTGGAGCTATCTCGCCGAGAAGCAGTTCCTCGACATGGGCAGTTACGGGCAAATATTCGTGACGGCATTGACGGAGGACTACATGATTTACAACGACCTGTACGAGCCCGACTACACGCACATCTACTTCCGCTTCATTGGAGACGAAAACTGGAGCGTCGGCGACGTCTCGCTGCTCACGGGCAAGACGTGGCACACGTACGAGAAAGGCTTTGAGGTGACCTACACGTTCAACGCCGACGGCACAGGCGTCCACACCAACGCCTACTACGGCCTTGAAGCGAGCTGGCCGCTCACCTACACCTACGACGCCGAGGAGGAAAAAATCACCGTATCGATGGACGACAAGCGGGGCCACCCCGAGGAGGTGGAAATGTATGTTCACAACCTGTCGGACACGCGCCTCTTCATCGCCAGCACCTATTCGCTGACGAAGGACAAGTGGGAATACATCAACATGGAATTCTACGGGAAATAAGCGCACGCTTCCCCCATTTCCCCCCATAAAACCAGAGAGGCACTGCCGCGCGCTGCGGAGTGCCTCTCTCTTTTGTCTTGTCTGTAAGCGCAGATTATTCGCCGTCCGCCATAATGGCCTCGGCAAGCGCCTTTCCGAGGGCGCGGCCGCGGGCTATGGCGTCGTGCGACGCGCCCTGCTTCCATTCCACCGGGTCGCCCACGAGCGTCATCTTCATCTGCTCGTTGTAGGCGGCAATCGTCTTGACGGCAGCCGACGCCCAGGTGAAACCGCCGAAGTAGCCCAGTTTGTGAGCCTTCACTTCGCGCCCGGCAAGGCGCTTCAGGAGGTCTTCCACCACGGGGAAGATGCCGCCGTTGTAGGTGGGGCCGCCAATTGCCAGACCGCTATAGCGGAACACGTCGGCGAGCACAAACGAGGGCTGCGAGACGCTCAGGTTGTGCACCACGATTTTCTTCAATCCCACCTCGGCGGCACCTGCTGCCACGGCTTCTGCCACGCGCTGCGTGTTGCCGTACATTGAGCCGTAGCACACCACGAGGCCTTTCTCCGTCTGCCCGCTGCTCAGTCGGCGATAGGTCTCGATGGCCTTAGGCACTTCCTCCGTCCAGACAGGGCCGTGCGTGGCGCAAATCATGCGGATGTCGAGCGCCCCGAGCTTGCGGAGCGCCGTCTGCACGGGAGCGCAGAATTTGCCCAGAATAGAGGCGAAATAGCGTTCCATTTCGGGCCAGTAGGGCGTCGTGTCCATCTGCGTGTCGAGAACAGCACCGTTGAGCGCGCCGAAGCAACCGAAGGCGTCGCCACTGAAGAGGATGCCCTCCTCGGCAACGTAGGTCACCATCGTTTCGGGCCAGTGAAGCATCGGAGCAAGGTAGAACGTGAGGGTGCGCTGTCCCAGGCTGAGCGTCGCGCCGTCAGTCACGACCACGTCGTCCTCAGTGGGTTCGCCATAGAAGCCCTGCACCATCTCGAACGTCTTCTTGTTGCCCACGAGGCGGATGTTGGGGTAATACTTTCTGATGAGCGAGATAGAACCCGAGTGGTCGGGCTCCATGTGGTTGATGATGAGGTAGTCGATGGGGCGGTCGCCAATGGCGGCGCGGATGTTGTCGAGAAACTCGGCAAAGAAAGCCACGTCGACGGTGTCGACAAGCGCCACCTTCTCGTCCACAAGGAGGTAGGCGTTGTAGGACACGCCGATGGGGAGGAACCAGAGTCCCTCGAAGCGGTGCTTCACGCGGTCGTTGACGCCCACGTAGTGAATGTTTTCCTTGATTTGCATACGGTTATGGAAAGTTTAGTTGTTTCTTCTGTGGCAGCGCCCGCCCCAAATTCAGGCGTGGGGAGAGGCCGTCAAGGCGCGTCTTATCAGTTCTGGCGCACCGTCTGCAAAATTACATATTTCCACATAAACAGCCCTCGAAGGACGACAAAAAATACAGCTTTCCGAAAACCAATTTCACACTTACAAAATGTCACTTTTCAGGTGGAATTTACCCGAAATCCCACTGCAAACACTTACAAAAACAGTGTTTTTCCGTGCCCTTTGTGTCAAAATGAAAGCGCATTACGAGCTCTCGGACTATTTTCCAGTGCTTTTTAATCCCCCACCAGAGCTTTTGAAAAATATCTCTGTGATATTTCTCAAAAAGCTCAGGACTAATTTTCAAAAGCTCAGGACTATTTTTTGATAGCCCGAGCGAAAAACGAGAGAAAACGAGGAGAGAAATGCAAACAAAGAAAGGCGTCCGAAAAAAACTTGAATGTCTTTTTCGGACGCCGAAGGTATTTTTCCCTTTTACTTATGTCGGACTCACTTCCTATTGATTATCTGTCGCCATTGTGACAACGTCTGTTCCCGAATCCAGGAACAATTTATCATACTTCTCCACCAGTGGCATGGTGAACCATTTGCGGATGAATGCGGTGCGCTTTGTGATGTCGTTTCTTGGGGTCATATTTTCTGAGATGTATTGAAGGGGCTGCTGTTCTACTTGCAAAGATACGTGCTGCGCGCAAAGGGCTTCACCATTCCGAGCCTTTAAATGGGGAATAAACGATACACCCCTTAACTCGCACAGGATATTCCACTTAGACCATTGACAGGCTTCAGAAGCACGGGAAGCGCCGTGGCACACGCGCCAGTTGGTTGCAAAGCGTGGAAAGGCTCTAATTATTCTTAACCCACCGCGCCGAAAAACAAAAAAATCGCCCGCGCCAGTCCGCCGCCCGATATAAATGCTTATCTTTGCCCCACCGAAAAAATTTATAAACCTACTTATATGCAAAGCAAAGTCTATTTGTCAATGGCACTGGCCACCTCGCTGGTGCTGACGTCGTGCAGCAAGCTCGGTGAGCTCACCGCCGACAACTTCACGGTGACGCCCTCGCCCCTCGAAGAAGTGGCTGGGCAGGTGCCTCTGACCATCAACGGTCGATTCCCCGAGAAGTACATGAAGAAGAAAGCTGTCGTTACCGTCATTCCCGTCCTCCGCTATGCGGGCGGCGAAGTGCAGGGCCAGGCTGCCACGTTCCAGGGCGAAAAGGTTCAGGGCAACGACCAGGAAATCTCCTACAAGCTGGGCGGAAACTATACGATGAAGAACACCTTCAACTATGTGGACGCTATGGCTAAGAGCGAACTCTACCTGACCTTCGATGCCAAGATTGGCAAGAAGAGCGTGGAAGTGCCCGAAGTGAAGGTCGCCGACGGCGTCATCGCCACCTCTACCCTGCTGAGCCGCACGGCTGGCAGCGCCACGACCGAAAGCGCACAGGACATGTACCAGTATGCCATCGCTCAGACGAAGGAGGCTCAAATCAAGTACCTCATCAACCAGTCTAAGATTCGCACGAGCGAACTGCAGTCGGTTTCGGTTCAGGAGTTCGTGAAGACGCTCCGCGAAATCAAGGCGGACGCCAAGGGCTTCCAGATTGACGGTCTGGAGGTTTCGGCATACGCTTCGCCCGACGGCAAGACGGACTTCAACGAGAAGCTCGCCGCAAAGCGCCAGGGCACGTCGACCGACTACGTGCAGAAGGAACTGAAGAACATGAACCTCGACGCCTACGTCGACTCCAAGTACACGGCTGAGGACTGGGACGGCTTCCAGCAGCTCGTGGCTGCCTCGAACATTCAGGACAAGGATGTCATTCTCCGCGTGCTCAATATGTATGAGGACCCCGAACAGCGCGAAACGCAAATCCGCAACCTCTCTGCCGCATTCAGCGAACTGGCTGACGAAATTCTTCCCGAACTGCGCCGCGCACGCCTGACGGTGAACTACAACATCATCGGCCGCAGCGACGACGAAATCCAGGCTCAGTATAAGCAGGACGCTTCGCAGCTCTCTGTGGAGGAACTGCTCTATGCCGCCACGCTGACGGACGACGCTGCCGAGAAGGAAAGCATCTACAAGACGACGGTGAAGCAGTATCCCAGCGACTACCGCGCCTACAACAACCTCGCCGAACTGGCTTACCAGAAGGGCGACTACGCCACCGCCCAGAACTACCTGAGCCAGGCGCTCTCGAAGAACAGCAGCTCGGCTGAAGCCAACGCCAACACGGCACTCGTGGAACTGGCTCAGGGCAATGTCGACAAGGCTGAACAGGCACTCGGCAAGGCTACGACCGCCAGCAACTACAAGGAAATCGTGGGCAACCTCAACATCGCCAAGGGCAACTACGCCCAGGCTGCCAGCGACCTTGCAGGCGTAAGCTCAAACAGCGCCGCTCTGGCACAGATTCTCAACAAGGACTATGCCTCAGCTGCTTCCACGCTCAGCACAATCTCTGCGCCCGACGCCACGACAAGCTACCTGAAGGCTATCCTCAGCGCACGCACCGGTCAGTCCTCCACGGCTATCTCTAACCTGAAGGATGCCATCGCTCAGGACTCTTCCCTCAAGTCGCGCGCCGCTACGGACCTCGAGTTCGCTTCGCTCTTCAGCAACAGCACTTTCCAGAGCCTCGTGAAGTAAGCGCATAGGCGATTCCAAAAGCTAAAAGAAGACTGCACTCCTGCCGCCGTGCGCACGCCGCACCGTGGAACCAGTCTTGAAGATTTGAGTTAAAAGTTGAAAGTCCCGAGTGGTTCTGCCACCGTCGGCTTTCAACTTTTAGCTTTTTCTGTATATGGGATTGCCCGTTCATCTCTGGGACTGCGCGTCCCCTGAAAAGGTTTTCCCTCATCCCAAACAGCCTCATGAAGTTATTCTCCCACATTCTGTCCTCCGCCCCGGCGCTGCTCCTGCTCGCCACGCTCTTCCTGCCGGCGGGTTGTTCGCGCCCAAAGGACCGCTTCGTCTTTGAGGGCAACATTGCAAACATCCAGCAGGGCGAATTCTACGTCTACTGCGACGACGGCACCTTCGACGGGGTCGACACCATCCGCATCGACGGCGGCAGCTTCAGCTACGAGCGCACGCTCACGACGCCCACCGTGCTGACGCTCCTCTACCCCAACTTCTCGCAGACTTACATCGTGGCAGAACCGGGCGAGGTGGTCACGATGGAGGGCGACGCCAGCAAACTGGGCGAGGCGGACATTTCGGGCACGGAGGAGAACAAGCTGCTCACGGAGTTCCGGCAGAAGAACGCTTCGGCTTCCGAAAACGAGGCGCGACGCGCCGCTGCCGACTTCATCCACACGCACACGCCAATGCTGGCGGCGGTGGCGCTCTTCAAACGCTACTTTGCCTACGACAAGACGCCCGACCCGTCGACGACGCTCACGCTCCTCGACGACTTGCTGAAGGCACAGCCGCAAAACCCCACGCTGGCGATGCTCGACAATCACCTCCGCCCTGTGCTGACTACGGCTGCGGGGCAAAAACTGCCGCAATTCGCCTTCGCCACACTCAAGGGCGACAGCGTCAGAAGCACCGAATTTGCGGGCAAACCGCTCGTCGTGGCGTTCTGGGCGACATGGAACAACGAATGCACTGACCTCTACGCCGCCCTGCGCCGCATAGGCCGCGACTACAAAGGACGCGTGGGCATGCTCAACGTATCGCTCGACGACGACAAACGCCTCTGCCGCAACCGCGTACAGCGCGACAGTCTGGTCAACGTCGTCTACGACGGCAAAGGTCTCGACAGCCCTTCCGCACGCCGACTGGGCATGCGCTACGTCCCGGGCAACTTGCTGGTCAATGCTGAAGGCAAAATCGTGGCGCGCGACCTCGCGCCGGACGATCTGGAGAAACAGCTCCGCGCCCTCGTCAAGGAGTAATATAACCCCGCTCCACAACGCGCCGCCCTACCCTTTTTGTGGCTGACGGGCGACTGCACCGAAATTCTACTACCATCCATCAACACCATGTTAGTCAAAGTAAACACCGCCGCCCTCAACGGACTGACGGCCATGCACGTCCTCACTGAAATCAACACGGGACGGGGCGACAACTACCTCATGGTAGGCCTCCCCGACAACGCTGTGCGCGAAAGCCGAATGAGGGTGAACAGCGCCCTCTTCAACTCGGGGCATCACCTGCCCGAAATGAGCGTGACGGTAAACTTCGCCCCCGCCGACGTCCGCAAGGAGGGCTCGGGCTACGACCTGCCGCTCGCCATAGGCTTGTTGGCGGCGGTCAAACTCGTCCCCACTACCCTCCTCGACCGCTGCATGCTTGTGGGCGAATTGGGGCTCGACGGCGGACTTCGCCCCATCAAAGGCGCTCTCCCCATAGCCATAAAGGCGCGCGAAATGGGCTACGAATACCTCGTCGTGCCGCGCGACAACGTCCGCGAGGCGGGCGTCGTCAACCGCCTGAAAGTCTACGGCGCCGACACCCTCAACGAGGTGGTCGACTTGCTCAAAGGCACCCCCACCTTGCAGCCCGTAGACATCGACACGCGCGCCGAATTCTACGCCGCACAGACCAACCACGCACTCGACTTTGCCGACGTCAAAGGTCAGGAGCAGGTGAAACGCGCCTGCGAAGTGGCAGCAGCGGGCGGCCACAACATCCTCCTCGTGGGCAGTCCTGGCTGCGGCAAGAGCATGATGGCGAAACGCATCCCCTCTATCCTCCCCCAACTCACGCTTGCCGAAAGCCTCGAGACGACCCAAATTCACTCCGTCGCGGGCAAGCTCGACCGCACCACGTCGCTCATCACGCAGCGCCCCTTCCGCAGCCCACACCACACGATTTCTGACGTCGCCCTTATTGGTGGCGGTGCAAACCTCCAGCCGGGCGAAATTTCACTCGCCCACAACGGTGTCCTCTTCCTTGACGAATTGCCCGAGTTCAGCCGCGCTGCACTCGAAACGCTCCGCCAGCCGCTTGAGGACCGCGTCATCACTATCTCCCGCGCCAAATACACTGCCACCCTGCCCTGCGCCTTTATGCTCGTGGCGGCGATGAATCCCTGCCCCTGCGGCTACTACAACCACCCCTCCCACGGCTGCAGTTGCTCCCCCGGCCAAATACAGCGCTACATGAGCAAGATTTCCGGCCCGCTCCTTGACCGTATCGACATTCAAGTCGAGGTAACGCCCGTACCCCTCGAAGAACTGGCGCGCGCACCGAAGGGAGAGCCCAGCAGTGCCATCCGTGACCGCGTCCTCCGTGCCCGTGCCATCCAGACGGCGCGCTTCAAAGACGAGCCCGGCATCCACTGCAACGCCCAAATGTCCGTCCGCCTCCTCGAGAAGTACGCCCGACCCGACGAAGCCGGTGCCCAACGCCTCGCCTTCGCCATGAAGTCGCTCGACCTCTCCGCCCGCGCCTACGAGCGCATCCTGAAAGTGGCGCGCACCATCGCCGACCTCGACGGCGCCGAATGCCTCGGCCCCGAACACGTCTCGGAAGCCGTCAGCTACCGCAACCTCGACCGCAACTCGTGGGGGGAATGAGAAAGACCCACCCCTCTCTGATTCATCAAAAAGTAAATAAAGCCAAGCAATTAGAAAGACTGAAAGTTCATGGAAGAGAGCAACATCATCATATATAACACCCCCGACGGCAAGGCTAAAGTGTCCTTGATGACGAGAGACGGAAATGTCTGGATGAACACCGAACAACTGTGCGAACTTTTTGCCACCTCAAAACAAAACATCAGTTCTCACATACTCAACATACTGAAAGACAACGAGCTGGACGAAAATTCAGTTGTCAAGTCTTATTTGACAACTGCTGCTGACGGGAAAATAAAGGTTCAATATCCAATGCCGAAATGGAGAAGCAAGTGAGTATCATCTACCAAGAGTTCGACGCCAGACGCAAACTGGTTGAGGCCCAACAAGCTGACAAAGAGGAAATTGATTATCTTGACGAACTAACCAATGAAACAAAGTAAACCGAATAAGGGCTACTAACTTGGAAACCGTCAGCTACCGCAACCTCGACCGCAACTCGTGGGGCGAATGAGCCGACCAATACTTCTGCATCAAAAATCTACAAATCATAATATTACCAACCTAACACAAATCCCATTTATGAAAATCGTTTCAACACTTCTGAGCCTGCTGTTCTGCACCGCTGCGGCGCAAGCACAGACCCTCCTCTTCCACACGGGCGACTCCACCGGTTACCCCTACCGCATCCCCGCCATCGCGACGGCAAAGAACGGCGACGTCATCGCGCTCTCCGACTTGCGGCCGTGCGGCGGCGACATCGGTTACGGACGCGTGGACATCCTCAGCCGCGTGAGCCACGACAACGGCGCCACGTGGTCGGACGCCAAGACCGTCCTCGCCGGCAGTGGCAGCGGAGCCGACACGGGCTACGGCGACGCCTGCCTCGTGGCGGACCGCGACCGCAACGAACTGCTCCTCGTGTGCGTTTCGGGGGACGTGCCCTACCAGCGTTCCACCGCCGACCGCAGCCAGCGCTTCGTCGTCACCCACGCCACGCTCAACAAACGCACGGGCGAGTGGGAATGGTCGCCAGTGCCGCCCATCGACCTCACCGAGCAAATCTACCACGGCCTCTTCGGCGGACGCATCAACGGCCTCTTCATGGGCTCCGGCCGCATCTGCCAGAGCAGCCGCGTGAAGGTGGGCAAGTACTACCGCCTCTACGGCGCACTCTGCACGCACCGCGGCAACTTCGTCATCTACTCTGACGACTTCGGCCGCTCCTGGGACGTGCTCGGCAGCGCCACCGAATCGTGCGCCCCGCAGGGCGACGAACCCAAGTGCGAGGAACTCCCCGACGGCAGCGTACTGCTCAGCTCGCGCAAACATGGCGGACGCTACTTCAACGTCTTCCGCTACACCGACGTCGACGCTGCAAAAGGCGTATGGGGCTATCCCACCGACTCGCGCAACGCACCGGGCGGCATCTCCAACGAGGGCACGCCCTGCAACGGCGAAATCCTCATCGTCGACGTCCGCAACGCCGAGGGCAAGAAAACCAAACTCGCCCTGCAGAGCATTCCCGCAGGCCCCAAGCGCTCCAACGTCACCATCTACTGGAAGGAGCTTGCCCGTCCCGCCGACTACAACACGCCGCTGCGCTTCGCCTCAAACTGGCAGGGCGCCTTCCAAGTATCAACCACCGGTTCCGCCTACTCCACAATGACGCTCCAGCACGACGGCCGCATCGGCTTCTTCTATGAGGAAGAACCGTCGTGGTACCAGATGGTCTACCGCGCCCTCACCATCGACGAGATTACGCAGGGCAAGTTTAAGGCACTCTGACCCGCGCCGCCACACTGCGCCGCACGGCTGTCACGCCGCCAAACAGGTTGCATCCCTCTGGATGTGGCCTGTCTGGCGGTTTTTATGTTGACGCCGCTGAATCTCTTAAATATGTAGACAAAATATAACACTTACGCTTTCAAACACCTAATAAAGGTTAACACAAAACAGAAAATCAAAATTTCCTCTCTGCGATACCAACAAAAATAAGTACTTTTACGCGTTCAACAAAAAAACCAGTATTAATCTAAATAGTTTTTTTTATGAAGCATTTTTATCCTCTTTTAGTTCTGCTCTGCCTTGTCTTCGGTAAGGCAACGGCTCAAGTTGAGGTCATTGACTCCGTCTGCCCGCACATCACGTCTGCGGCTCAGCTCTATGAGGGTCAGAAGGTGGCCTTCTTCTGCTACGGTGCAACTGACTCCACCGACACCCATTTCCGCACGCGTTATGCCTACGCCATGGAAGATGACAGCAACAATTTCTACATCTACCGTGAATTTGAAACAGGCAAGGCTTCCAGCGGCGATTACATCTGGACGATTGCTGCTATCGAAGTAGACTCTTCGAGCGACAATCCGACGGCGTACATCAAGATTCAGACGCCTCAGGGCAACTACCTCTCGAACTTCTCGAGCTACGCCCCCACTGAAGTCAGCACCCTCGACGAGGCTGCCACCTTTACGGTGACGCAAGCCGATGGCGACTCGCTCTTCTACATTCAGGACGAGGCTGGCATCTACTTCAACGGTAACAACACGTCTTCTACCGGCTACTCTGGCTTCGTAGGCTGGAGCGCAAGTGGTGTGAACTCCAACTACATGATTATGCCTCTCGAGACGTCGATGATTAGCTCGAGCATTGCCAAACTCTACTTCTACGATACGGACGAAACCGAAATCGCCGAGGCTCAGGAATTGACCACCACGATTGGCTACGTCATCACTGCTCCCGAAATCGAGAACTACTCCTTCGTACGCGCTGAAGACTACAACTCTGCTGAAACTGTAGAATTGCCCGACACCGTGACGAGCCTGGACGAAATGGAACTCCTGCTCTACTACGAACAGTGGCCTTTGGTATCGGTGATGTGCTACGACCAAGCAGGCAATATAATCTACACCGAGGACACCTACACTGAACCTGGCACGCTGTTCGAAGTGCCGACGCTCGCCGAACTCGGCTTCGGCTGGGAACTCGTTAGCTCCGACTACGCCGGCAACGCCATCAACAACGACACGTTAATTACGATGATCTACGCTGCCAGCGCAACGGGTGGTCTGCCCTTCACACCGACGACAATCGACGACAGCGGCAACTTCGCTGACGGCACGACCTACTTCTTCATGATTGTCCGCGGCGGCTACGTTTACTACAACGCTTCCGACTCGCTCAACGTCACGAACAGCATCGCCAACACCGACAGCATCGACTACTACCTCTGGGCTGCTACTGGCGACCTCACCAACGGCTTCCAGTTCTACAACAAGGCATTCGGCACTTCCTGCCAGATGTTCTTGACCGGCACGTCCGACGGTACCTACGCTCAGCTCTGCGACGAGGATGAACGCGCTGCCAACGCCGACGGTCTCAACACCTTCATGATTGCCTTCAACATGAACGGCACGACCTACGGCTACGCCCTCTATCCCATGGACAACACGACGGCTTGCTTGAACCGCTACGGTGGCTCTACTGGTGCCAACCTCCGCATCTGGAACTCCAGCTACTCGCCCACCGACATCGGTAGCCGCTTCGTCTTCACTGAAGTTTCTGAAGAACTCGCCGAGGCCTACAAGTACTTCAACTATCAGGTTTACCTCGACGCTCAGGACTGCGTAGGTGGTTATACTGCCTCTCAGCTCTCCGGCCTGCAGGCTGCTGTAACTGCCAAGGACCTCACCGCTTGCGCCGACGCTGTAGCAGCTCTGGTTACTGAAGACACCATCGCCTTCAACCCCGAGTCCACCTACAACATCATCAGCGCCTACACTGGCTTCAGCCTCTACCAGCCGGGCGTAACCCTCGCCATGTATGCCAACGAAGTTGACTCCGTAGTTTGGAACGCCATCGACGGCGCCAGCACCGACAACGAAAGCTACCTCTGGGCATTCCAGGCTGTAACCGACACGACCTACCTCATCAACAACGTGGCCGACAAGAACGCCATCGCCAGCTTCCGCTTCGGTGACTACGCCGCGCTCTTCAACGACAGCATCGTTTCCGACTCGACCACCACGACGCTCTATCAGGAAGGTGAGAAGGCTCCGTTCCAAATTATCAAGTCGACCTACGCTCCCGCTTCCTACAGACTCGTTCACAACTATGGTGCTTCCATCATCACGCTGAGTGCCTTCTACGGTACTGGTGACGGCGAGGCTACGAGCGGTGCCGTAACGACGTTCAACACGACTGGTTCTTCCTATGGTAACACTTGGCGTCTGAAGCCCGTTGGCACTGTGCCCACCGCTATCGATGCCATCGAGACCAACACCGATGCCGCTTCTGAGGCTATCTACGACCTCTCCGGTCGCGCCGTCAAGAAGGCAGCTAAGGGTCTCTACATCATGAAGGGCAAGAAGGTTTACGTGAAGTAATTCACGCCCCGCTCCGCAATTGATATTGCAACCCAATAACGACAAGAGCCGTTGCGCACCCCGCGCAGCGGCTCTTTCTTTGTGGGCACGCGCCGCACGACACGGCGGCACGAATCGGGCAGGGTGGGGGAGTGGAGGCTGAACCAGCAGAAAGTTGAGGCTGGACAGAGGAGCACCCGCCAACAAGCCTCATTTCGGGTTGAGAAAAAAGAATTCGCAACTATTTATTTCCAAATTTCACACGCCTACCAAAAATTCTTACTACATTTGCAAATGTGTAACGCAAATTCATAGCACAAACTTAAAACGGTAAGGATTATGAGCAGATTATTTCTACTTGCAACGACCATGAGCCTGTGTGTGGGACTGGCCTCCTGCTCCAACATGTCGGAAAAGGAAATTGAAGAACAGATGGCATCCGGCGTGGTACTCATACAGAACCAGAGTTTTTATGAAGTGGTGCTGCCCAACGGCAACTCCATCTATTTCTCCAACTTCGATGAGGAAGACGGTTTCTCCGGACTGTCTACCGACGTGGACTCGGTGGAAGTGAGCACGAGCTACGGCACGGGCTTCTTCATTTCGGACGACGGTCAAATCGCGACCAACGCACACGTCGTGTCCAACACCGCCGAACAGAAGGCGATGAACAAGTCGGTATCGGGTCTCCTCAGCGATATAAAGTCCGTCTTCAAGGCCTACTACAACGAGAAGCAGGAAGAGCTCGAAGAAGCCAACCAATACGTCCAATACGCCTACATAAGTCCCGACGTCAGCGCTGCCGATTACTATGCCGTCAAGGCATATCGCGACAATCTGGTGGAGGAAATCAACAGCATCGTTGACATCTACAACGCCTTCGACAACATGAACGCCAGCGATGCCGACATCATCTACCACAACCAGGTGAGCATCGCCTACAACGACACCTACGTCACCAGCATGAACGACTTCACGTCGTGCGTGGTGAAGAAAACCGACCCCGACCACGACCTCGCCATCATCCAGCTCAAGGACAAGAAGACGCCCGCCGACAAGTACATCTTTGAAGTCAGCGACGAAGACCCGCTCGAGGACTACAGCTTCGGCGAGAACATCACGTCGAAACTGAGCGACGACAAAAACAGCAAACTCTTCATGACGAGCTTCAACCTCGGCCCCACGCTCGCCATCACCGACGAGGGCGCAAAGGCGCAATTCAACAGCGGCACAATCAGCCAGCGCACGGGCGAACGTCTGATGTACTCCATCCCCTCGCTCCACGGCAGCAGCGGTTCGCCCGTCGTCAACTATGCCGGACAACTCGTGGCTGTGAACTACGCCGGCATCACCACGACGCAAAACTTCAACTACGGCATCCGCGTGAAGTATCTCAAGAAACTGATGGACGACTAAGCCATCGCGCGACCGTTCCGCCGTCGCATCCACTGGGCGACGTTTCCGCCCCACGACAAAACGTATAAAATCTGCCCGAAATATCGCAGGAATGTCAAGACCAACTGACATTCCTGCGATTTGTTTCCAAAAGATTGTTACGAAATGAGAAAAATAAAAGGCGTGCCTTGCCTCATTCGTATAATCTCCTGACTTCGTCATCGTGTCACCCAAAAGTCTTCGTCAAAGAGTTTAGCTATT
>JAUNOO010000057.1 GCA_030531095.1 Bacteroidales bacterium | reverse complement strand
TTTGAGTGAATCCGTGTGATATTTCCATTCAGAGACAACTTGTATATCGTTCCCTTTAAATTTTCTCTGTGATAATTTTTGATGACTCTGGCGTAGGGTTTAAAAGCCAAGTCTTTTCCCAAAAAATGAGGCTTTGGCTTTGTCTTTCGCGTGGCAAAGCTTATCTTTGCAGACAGATTTCAATGAACGGCATGAACCAATCTAACAGATTCAAACAGACGAATGCATTTGCCATGCAATACGGTCTATTGCTGGGTGCATGGGGCATCATCAGTTTGTGCGTAATGGGGCTTTCTCTCAGATTGCCTTCCCTCTCGCTCATCGCGATGCTGATGAGCGTTGGCTCGCCCGTGATTGCGGTGATGCTCACCTCGCGTTTTCGCAAGGCTTCGGCGACGGCAGAGGAAGGTTTTTCATTTGGGAAAGGCTTTCTCTTCGCGTTTATGACTGGCATTTACGCCTCTATATGGGTGGCTGTGTTTGTCTATGTCTATATGGCATATCTCGACGGAGGCTATTTCTTCAATGCCTACGAGGCGATGGTTAGACAGCCCGAATATGCGGCGCAATTAGAGGAGAGCGGTATCATGGCGAGTCTGGAGCCTGCTGGCGGACTGGAGGCTGTGATTGACGCCATGCGCGCCATTCCGCCTGCCAACTATGCAGGTATGGTGATTTATCTCACGGTGCTGACATCACCCGTGGTGAGCGCGCTTGTGGCGCTGGTATGTCGGAGACGGCCTGCGCGGTGGTAAAACTGCAATGTCATGGGCTGCACAAATTCTTCTGAAATCAATTTTATAGAAGACCACAAATATAGCTAAATGGATAAGGAAATCATCAATATTTCGGTGGTGGTACCGCTTTTCAACGAGGCGGAGAGTCTCCCCGAACTTTATGCCTGGATTGGTCGCGTGATGGCGGCTAACGGCTTTTCATACGAGATTATTTTTGTCAACGACGGCAGTACGGACGACTCCTGGCGCGTAATTGAAGGCTTTGCTGAGACGGACAAGCGTGTGCACGGCATCAAGTTCCGGCGCAATTATGGCAAGTCGCCGGCGCTCTTTTGCGGTTTTCAGGCAGCGAAGGGGCAGGTGGTTATCACGATGGATGCCGATTTGCAGGACTCGCCCGACGAAATTCCAGAACTTTACCGCATGATTACGGTGGAGGGCTACGACTTGGTGTCGGGGTATAAACAGAAACGGTATGACCCGCTCTCGAAAACGCTGCCCACGAAGCTATTTAACGCCACGGCGCGAAAAGTGAGCGGCATTCACAATCTCCACGACTTCAACTGCGGGCTCAAGGCTTATCGGCTTGAGGTGGTGAAGAACATCGAGGTGTATGGGGAAATGCACCGCTACATTCCTTATTTGGCCAAAAACGCGGGCTTCTCCAAGATCGCAGAGAAGGTGGTTCATCACCAGGCACGTAAGTTTGGTAAGACGAAATTTGGCGGGCTCAACCGCTTCGTCAATGGCTACCTCGACTTGCTCTCGTTGTGGTTTATGGGCACGTTCGGCATGAAGCCGATGCACGTCTTTGGCTTCTTGGGGAGCATCATGTTTTTCCTCGGATTTGTGGCAGTGATTATTGTGGGCGCCATTAAGTTGGTGGCCATTTGCAAAGGAGTGGCAGCGCCGCTGGTGACGTCGTCGCCCTATTTCTTCATCGCGCTGACTACTATGATTCTGGGTACACAACTCTTTGTGGCAGGATTCCTTGGCGAACTCATCAGCAGGAACGCGGCAGGGCGCAATAACTACCAGATAGAGAAAGAGTTCTGACGGCCTGCACATAAATTAAAAAAACGAGTGAAAGTAAAGAAAAAAAGTGTGGCTAAGTCTTTGACGTTGTGCTTGATGGGCTTGTTGACGTGTGCGGTTTCTTGCACAAACCTAGACTGCCCGTTGGACAACGTGGTGGCTCTGACGTGCGGACTCTATGATGCGGAATCGCATGGAAGCCTCACACTCGCCGACACGCTTACTGTGAGTGCGGGAGGTATTAAGGATACCGTACTGCTCAACTCGGCGCAAGGCATTTCGAGCTTTGAGGTGCAGATGCGCCAGGCATCGCTCTGCGACACGTTGTTGCTTTGTTTTACAGACTCGCTTTCTAATTCAGCAACAGATACGCTCTTTGTGGGACACTCGAACACGGTGCATTTCGAGTCAGTCGATTGTCCCGCTACAGTCTTCCATCGCATAGAAGACGTAGGGTGGACATCGCATGACTCGAGTGCCGGTCACATAACTATCGACAGTGTGGCGATTGTGCGCCAAGTGGTGAATTATGAGAACGTGGAGCATCTCAGAATTTATCTGCGCGCTGCCGATAACTGATGGTATTCATGACCGTGTACGCTAAATGTAAATTATGAGGACGTTGAAAATCATAGCATTTGTCTGCGCGCTACTGACTATGAGTGGCGGTTGGCTATCTGCCTCGGCACAAGTTTCGGCTGACGGGGTGAATGTGCCTGTTGCTGCGACAGACACGGTTGTGCCCGCAACGGATGAACCTGAATATACGACGTCGGCGTTGCCCCCAGATACTTTGGTAGAGGCAAAGCCTGTGCGCGGCATCAAGTATGACCCTTCGCAAGACGCAGCGCTCGGTATCGCTGGACAGAAACCCATCCCGCTGCTGGCGGGTTGTTCCGTGATGGGCGATTTGGCTGGCGCCGTGATGGCAGTGGTGGCGCCCTTCGGGCAATTTGAGGCGGCCTTCCGTGTCAATCTCAGAGAACGCTATTTCCCAATCTTCGAAATGGGGTGGGGGATAAGCGACCATACGGATGAGTCGACGCAGATACATTATAAGACTAACGCACCTTACTTCCGCATAGGCTGCGACTACAACTTTGCCAACGACCTCTATTCGGGCAACCGTATCTTCGGCGGTCTGCGTTACGCATTCACCTCGTTCGGGTGCGATATAGACGGTCCCGACATTGAAGACCCAGTTTGGGGCACGCTTACGCCAATGAATTTCGACGGGCTCAGAAGCCGGATGCATTGGGTGGAGCTCGTTTTCGGCTTGGAAGCTAAGATATGGAGCATCTTCCACGTGGGATGGACGGCGCGCTACAAAATAAAATTGCGCAACAACCCAACTGAGATTGGAAACCCGTGGTACGTGCCGGGATACGGCCGCAACAAGTATCACGTCTTCTCGGGGACATTCAATCTCATCTTCGACATATAAACCTCTCCCTTTCGCGGCGTAGGAAAAGCGCAGAAGCATAACGGCGTAACCGTATAAAGAATAGCGATAGGCGTAGAGACACACAACACACAACAGACAAGGACATGGGATTTATCGGTTTTCTATTTATTTCGCTGGCGCTAGCCATGGATTGCTTTAGCGTGAGCATCACGTGCGGCATTATCCAGAAGCGCATGGGGCGGCAGGTGCTGCTAATGGCAGTGCTTTTCGGTTTCTTTCAGGCGCTGATGCCGTTTGTGGGCTGGTTGGCGGCAGACTTGTTCCGCCGTCAGATTGACGCCTACGACCACTGGATCGCTTTTGCGATGCTGGTGTTCATCGGTGGCAAGATGATATGGAATGCGCTGGCGGGTGGCGATGAGGCAAAACCGTTCGACCCCTCAAGCCTGAAGGTGCTGTTGGCATTGGCGATGGCGACGAGCATTGACGCCCTGGCAGTGGGCTTCTCGTTCTTGGGGATGGGCATCCGCAGTTTCTCAGACGCAGTCGCCCCGCTGGTGCTGATTGCGCTGGTGTCTTTCGGGATGAGCGTCATAGGCAAGTACATCGGAGTGCGTATCGGGCGCAGATTCAACTTCCCCGCAGAGCTGATAGGTGGCGTGATTCTCGTAGGAATAGGTGTGAAGGTGCTCGTGTCGCACCTGTGCGCATAATATAAAATGATTTTCATGAACAGGAAAGTGAAACATATCACGCAAGCAGTATTCCTCCTCCTTCTCATAGTGGGTACGGCGTTTGTGCTGCGCCGCCATCAGGAGATGCAGTTGCAATACAGCCACGGTCCCATTTTCGGAACGAGCTACAACATAGAATATGAATACACTGCCCCTCTCGATTCGCTCATCTTGTGTCAGCTCAGGGCGGTAGACAACTCGCTTTCGATGTTCAACGACAGCAGTACGGTGGCGCGCATCAATGCGGGACAGACAATGACCACCGACGCTATGCTGCGCGAAGTGTTGAAGAAGTCGCTCGAAGTATCGGCCGAGACGGAAGGGGCATATGATGTGACGGTTGCGCCGCTGGTGAATGCCTGGGGCTTTGGACTCAAGAACGACTCGAACGTCACGCCACAGATGATTGACAGCATTAGAGCCTTTGTTGGGCATGAGAAGGTGAAGCTGGTGGGCGACAAACTGGTAAAAGCCGATGGGCGCACGATGATGGACTTCAGCAGCATCGCCAAAGGCTATGCCGTGGACCGTGTCGCCAGACTCTTCGACAGCTTGAAGATCGAAAACTATATGATTGAGATAGGGGGCGAAATTGTTGTTCGCGGTCTGCACCCCGAAAACCGCCCATGGAAAATTGGGGTGAACAAACCTTCCGACTCGGCAGAGATGGCACTGCAGACAACGCTCTCGCTGACAAACGTGGCAATGGCCACAAGCGGCAACTACCGGCGCTTCTATGTGAAAGACGGAAAGCGCTACGCCCATACCATCGACCCACTCACGGGCTATCCCGTGCAGCACGAACTCCTTTCGGCAACGGTTCTGGCACCCGACTGCGCCACGGCTGATGCCTACGCCACCGCCTTCATGGTGATGGGGCTGGAAAAAGCACGCCATTTGCTGAGCCGCCACAAGGAGCTTTCGGCCTACTTTATCTACACGGACAAGGATGGCAACTTCGCCACCTGGGCCACAGAGAATATGAAGAAGTATATGCACGACGAGGCTACTGCCGAATCCTCACGCTGACAACACGACGCCTTTTTTGGGTGCAGACTGTTGTGGAGCGGTCGTGCGGGCGTTTTCTCACAATCTAAAAACGCTACACCATGCCGAGCGACCAAAGTTTTTTTGACAAACTCCTCCTCCTGCCGCTGTTTCAGGGTATTGGGCGGGGAGAATTTATGGAGATTGCGGAACGTATCCGCATTGGGTTCTACAAGACCAACCATGAGCAAGTGCTCGTGGAGCAGGACGAATTTTGCGATGTGCTGATATTCGTGCTGCGTGGCGAAGTGTGCATTTCTCGCGTGAGCGACAACCACACCTATACATTGACAGAGTGGAACCAACAGCCCATGGTAGTACAGCCAGAAGCGCTCTTCGGACTCAACACGCGCTACACCCGGCGCTACGCCACCACCCACTCGGCGGAGTATATCAAGGTAGACAAGGCAGCTGTGCGCGACATCCTATTCTATTATCCCACTTTCCGCATCAACTATCTGAACCTCGTGAGCACCCAGATGCAGCAGGCCTCGCGCCTGCTTTGGCGGCCGATGGCGCAAACGCTCGGAGAGCGCTTCGTGCGTTTCGTTGTGGCACGCAGTGTGCGCCCAGCCGGCAGGAAAGACTTGGAAATCAAAATGGAACACCTCTCCGACGAACTGCTCGATACGCGCCTGAACGTATCGCGTATGCTCCATACCTTTGCCGACAACGGACTGATAGAAATGAAGCGCCGGCACATCCTCATCCCAAGTCTGGAGAAACTCTTGCAAGGGGTGTGATTGAGGGGCACGTATCTTCCCAAATATAGACCTGTCAGTATAAAATCAGGCGCTCAAAAAAAGTTTTTTTCTAACCCTCTCCACATAATTTCAGAACCACTCTCGCCCCCACCTTGAGCGTGGCGAGAAGGCGCGCGCGTGTTCCAGCGCATGAAGCCATCGCAGCCCACACCCCTGTACGCCAATAAAACGGACGAAATAAAAACCCCGTTTACATTTCCTGCCGCCCGCGGGCTCCCCCCGAAAAAACATCAGTAGCGAAGGTTATATAATCTGTAATAATGGTTACACCCGTAATAAGCCGAAGCCGTAAATTTGCAAAGTCATTCCCCCATTCCATTACGACCCCGACAAACACCATGCCGGGAACCGAAACCGCATAACGCCCCGCAATGAAGACCGAAACGTTAGACATAAAGACCATCCACGAATGCAACCGCTGCCTGGGCTGCAAGACCCTCCACCCCCAAGCCAGCATCATCAATCTCGAGAACCCCAGCCTTGAGCCCGACGTCGTGAAGTTCGAGTTCTACGCCATACTCCTCATCGAGGAAGCACCCGACGGCTGTTGCTGCTGCGGCCGCAAATACTACGACTACTCCACCGCCACCATGGTCTTCCTCAAGCCCGGCGAAATCTTCCGCATGAGCGAAGCCGGTGCCCTTCCCCGCAAAGGATGGCTCCTCGCCTTCCATCCCGACCTCCTCCACCACACCTCGCTCCGCAGCCACATCCGTGCCTACACCTTCTTCTCCTACCGCCGCGAAGAAGCCCTCCATCTCTCGCAGCGCGAAACCGCCACCGTCACCTGCCTCCTCCAGCACATCGAGGCCGAGCTCCACCACGCCATCGACACCCACACCGCCACCATCCTCTCCCGCCACATCGAGCTCGTGCTCGACTATTGCACCCGCTTCTACGAACGCCAGTTCATCACCCGCGAAAACAAGAACAAAGCCATGCTCGACGCCCTCGAGCGCATCCTCTCCCGCCACATCCTCTCCGGCCGCCTCAGCCATGCCGACCTCCCCACAGCCCAGCAGTGCGCCGACGCCCTCGGCCTCTCCCTGGCCTACTTCACCGACCTCCTCAAGTTCGAGCTCGGTACCACCTTCGAGAACCACTTCCAGCTCAAGCGCATCGACGCCGCCAAAACCATGCTCACCCGGCAGGGCCAGACCCCAGCCGTCGTCGCCCGCCAGCTCGGCTACCCCAGCGTGCAGCACTTCTCCCTCCTCTTCAAGAAACTCACCGGCGTAGCCCCCAGCGAATACCGCCTCTCTCTCAACTGACGCACACACTTCTCCGCCGCCCACGCCCCTTGACATATAGCGCAAACGCCCTGATTCTCAATCCATTTACGCCCCATCCCGTCCCCCTAAAAGTTTACGTTAACGTTAACCGCAAACGCCTCATGCACAGCCACTTGCGCCGTGTCCGTTAACTTCTTTTCCGTCCTGCCGCAAAGCCCGTCAGCACGCCTGCCGCCACCACGAGGTTCATCACCTCGCACTTCTCGTTGCACGCCTACATCTTCGTCAGGCGTGCATGCTTCATTCTGAACTGTTTCATGCTTTCTTTCCTTTCTTTTAAGTTGTTGTTTTGTGTCGTTCGGGTGCAGTTTCAGCTGCCGAAGTTGACGTTTCGGCGGTTTCAGCTGCCGGTTTTACTGGTGCAAGTGCAGGAGATGCAGGCGTACCTGCATCTGCTACGGTCGTTTCTGCATTCTGTGAACGCGATTCCGCACTTTTCTACCGCGGTTCTGTATCCGTTTCGGCTTTTTCGGGCACGTCGGCGAGGCGCGTACGGGCGGTGTCGATGAGTTGTCGGTACTTTGATTTGTGCATGATATGGTGTTTGTGTGGTTGTTTTTGTTCGATTTTTGCTGAATTCTTAACGAAATGTTAACAGGCGGTATATTTCTGTTAATTGCTGCAACTCCGCCGTCGCTGCAATGCCAGTTTGTCGGTGCGGGATGCAGAATGAGGGTGGCTAGCTAGCCACCTCCAAACTGCACTTTCGGGACTACGTTTTTCGGCGTTCCTGCTCCATCTGGTTGACGAGATTGTAAACAATTCTAAAAAACTCCTGTAGCGGTGCGCCCGACTAGACGGGGATGGTGGTGCGAAGGTGGAGCACGCGGTCGGAGAGGCGGAGGGGGCCGTGGGCGTTGATGACCACGACCTTCCAGGGCTTCTTCGTATGCTTACGGTGGCAATAATATAGGGCAAAAATATTGAATCGGAGCAGTAAACACCAATTAATATTAACTTAATCTCCGTTCGCAAGGTTAACGTTAACCGTTAACTTCCAACATGAAGTAAATCATGCAAAAATGTTGACATGAATATTTTTATAATATATTACAATATCATTATATATATTTCACAAAATCAGAATAGACCCAACTCCGCGAAAAGTTAACCGTTAACGTTAACCTCGCGCCCGAAAAACGGCGCGGGTTGGCACGGGCGGCACATTTTGCGGCAGCCCCGACGGACAATGCGCCAGCATCGCCGGGAGGACGCAAAACGGCGACGCACGGCAGGGGGTGCGGCGGGGCGTTGTCGTCGCTGTCAAAAAGAAAGTGTGCTGGGAGATGTGGCGTTTTTCGTGGCGATTGGGGGTCACATTTTTGCCATTCGGCTTTGCGGTGTGGAGAAAAGGTTGTATCTTTGCGCCGCAATTTTGCAATAATCTATTCAATCAAAACAAAACCAAGAACGTATGATGAATCAGTACGAGACCGTTTTCATTATGACTCCCGTTTTGTCTGACCAACAGATGAAGGAGACGGTCGAAAAGTTCAAGGGTATTCTCACCGCTGCCGGCGCTGAGATTATCAGTGAAGAAAGCTGGGGACTTAAGAAGATGGCTTATCCCATCGAAAAGAAATCGACCGGCTTCTACGAGTTGTTGGAGTTCAGAGCTGAACCTCAGGTGATCGAGAAACTGGAAGTGGGCTTCCGTCGTGACGAGCGCGTCATCCGCTATCTCACGGTGAAACTCGAGAAGTATGCTGCGCAGTATGCAGAAAAACGTCGTAACATCAAATCTAAAAAGGAGGACTAAGCACTATGGCACAGACTCAATCGGAAATCCGCTATCTGACCCCGCCCACGGTGGACGTCAAGAAGAAGAAGTATTGCCGTTTCAAGAAGAGCGGTATCAAGTATATCGATTATAAGGATCCTGAATTTCTCAAGAAGTTCCTCAACGAGCAGGGCAAGATTCTGCCCCGCCGCATCACGGGCACTTCGCTGAAGTATCAGCGCCGCGTGGCTCAGGCCGTGAAGCGTGCCCGCCACCTGGCTTTGCTTCCTTTCGTAACGGATTTGATGAAATAATAAATAAGGAGGTATAAGATATGGAACTCATTTTGAAGGAAAACGTACATGGTCTTGGCTATAAGGACGATGTCGTGAAAGTGAAGGACGGCTACGGCCGCAACTACCTTATCCCTACCGGCAAGGCTGTCATCGCTTCGGCTTCGGCGAAGAAGTGTCTGGCTGAAGAACTGAAGCAGCGCGCCCACAAGCTGGAGAAAATCAAGAACGACGCTCTGGCGCTGGCTGAGAAGCTGGGGGCTGTGGAGCCGATCAAGATTGCCACGAAGGTGAGTGCTACGGGCGCTATCTACGGTTCGGTCAACAGCCTTCACATCGCTGAGGAGCTGGCCAAGCTGGGCTTCGAGATTGACCGCAAGGCCATCGTCGTGAAGGACGTGAAGGAAATCGGTGCCCACACGGCTACTGTTCGTCTCCACAAGGAGGTTTCGGTGGAAATCCCGTTTGAGGTTGTGGCTGAGGAGGCTTGATTTTTCTGCCCCCGGACTGCCGCGTCTCTCTGACTCCGGTTTACTTATATATTAAAAAAAAGGTCTGCCGCGCACTCATATATATACCAGATGAGTGTGTCGGCAGATTTTCGTTGACGGTATTGTTGTATATATTTTTTTCGTGCTTTTGTATGCGCTATTTTATCCACTTGGCTTATGACGGCTCGGCGTACCACGGCTGGCAGGTGCAGCCTAACGCGGTGAGCGTGCAGGGGAAGCTGAACGGGGCCCTGAGCACGCTGCTGCGGCAGGACATCGTGACGACGGGGGCTGGGCGCACGGACGCGGGGGTGCACGCGGCGTGCATGGTGGCCCACTTTGACGCGGAGGGGGCGGTGGACACGCGGCGCCTTGCCGACAAGCTTTGCCGCCTGCTGCCTGCGGACATCGGGGTGTATGGCATCAGGGCAGTGAGGCCCGAGGCGCATGCGCGCTTCGACGCGACTTCGCGCACTTACCACTACCACGTCTACGGCCGCAAGAACCCTTTCATGCGCCATTATGCGGTGCGCCTCTTCTTCACGCCCGACTACGCGAAGATGAACGCGGCGGCGGCGGAACTGCTGAAGGCGACTGACTTCACCAGTTTCAGCAAGGTGGACTCGGACGCGAGGACTAACGTTTGCCGCGTCAGCAGGGCTGAGTGGGTGCAGGTGGAGGAGGACCATTGGCGCTTCGAAATCACGGCGGACCGCTTCCTGCGCAACATGGTGCGCGCTGTGGTGGGGACGCTTCTGGAGGTGGGGCGCGGGCGTATGTCGCTCGAGGATTTCAGACAGGTGATTGCCCGCAAGGACCGCTGTGCGGCAGGGGAGTCGGTGGCTGGGAATGCGCTCTCGCTGGTGGACATCACGTATCCGCAGGACATCTATCTGGATTGAGGGGGTTTCTCCCTCTTTTTCTCGGCTGGCTCGTTTTCTCTCTCTTCGGAGGGGAGGACATTAGGTGGGGGCGCGATTTTTCTGTAACTTTGCGCTTATACTTTTTTTATTTCGCGGGAAAATATATTTCATACAAAAAAATACAAGACCTCATGAAAAGAATCTGTTTACTGTTGGCGATGGTATGTGCCTTTGGCATGGCGGGGTGGACGGCGGCCTCGGCGCGGGGGCTCGTTTTCAATCTGACGGACTATGGCATTGTGCCGGACGGTTCGGCAGGGGATTTGTCGGCGAAACTGGAGCGGGCGCTTCGGGCGATTTCCGCAAAGGTGGGTGACGGCGACGAAGTGGTGGTGAAGTTCAAGAAGGGGCGCTACGATTTTCATGCCGCCGACGCCAGGGGCTATGAGCTTTACGTCTCGAACCACGACCAGGACCAGCCCAAGCGGGTTGTCTTCTATCTGGACGGGTGGAAGAACCTCACGCTGGACGGCAATGGGTCGGATTTTGTTTTCCACGGCAGGCTCGTCCCTGTCGCGGTGAGAAACTGCGAGGATTGTACGCTCAAGAATTTCTCGATTGACTTTGAGCAGCCGCAGATTACGCAGGCTGAAATCGTGGAGAACAGCGGGCAGGATGGCATCACGTTCCGCGTGCTTGAGGGGACCGACTATCGTATCGGGCAGAACGGCCGCTTTGAAATCTACGGGGAGGGGTGGACGATGCAACCCGTCGGCGGTATCGCTTTCGAGGCCGCCACGCGCCACATCGTGTATAACACGGGGGACATTTCATGCAATACGGCTGGCGTGAAGGACTTGGGCAACCGCCTGATGCAGGCGCCAAACTGGAAGGACGACCGCCTCGTGCCGGGGACGCGCGTGGCTATGCGCTCGTGGGCGCGCCCGTGCCCCGGTATTTTCCTTGACGAAAATGTCAACACGACGCTCAAGAACGTGAAGGTGCACTACGCTGAGGGGATGGGGCTCATCGCCCAGCGCTGCGAGAATATCACGCTGGAGAAGTTCAGCGTTTGCCTGAGGGGGAAGGACGATGTCCGCTATTTCACGACGCAGGCCGACGCCACCCACTTCTCGCAGTGCCGCGGGAGCATCATTTCGAAAAACGGGCTCTATGAGGGCATGATGGACGACGCCATCAACATACACGGCGTATACCTGAAGGTGCGTGAGCGCATTGACGACCACACGCTCCGCTGCCGTTTTGAGCACGACCAGGCTTGGGGCTTCGCTTGGGGCGATGTGGGCGACACGGTGTCGTTCGTCCGCTCCGCCACGATGGAAGTGGCTTGCAGCCCCACTGTCATCACGGCCATCAAACCAGCAGACAAGCCCGAAATCAAGGGTTGCAGGGAATACATCATCACCGTGAGGGACGCCCTGCCGAAGGAAATCAATGCCGCAGAGGGGTATGGCATTGAAAACCTGACGTGGACCCCCGAAGTGGTATTCAGTGGTAATACCGTCCGCAACAACCGTGCCCGTGGTGCCCTCTTCAGTTCGCCGCGCCGCACTGTCTGCGAAAACAACTTCTTCGACCACACGTCGGGCACGGCCATCTTGCTATGCGGCGACTGCAACGGTTGGTATGAGAGTGGGGCAGTTCGTGACCTCGTCATCCGCAGGAACAAGTTTGTCAATGCTTTGACCAATATGTTCCAGTTTACGAATGCCGTCATCTCCATTTATCCGGAGATTCCTGATTTAAGTGGTCAGAAGACTTACTTCCATGGCGGCACAGCTGGGGCTATCGTCATTGAAGACAACGAGTTTGACACATTTGATGCGCCCTTGCTCTATGCTAAATCTGTGGACGGCCTTGTCTTCAGGAACAACAAGGTGAAGAAGAACGACGAGTATGCGCCTTTCCACTGGAACAGGCAACCCGTGATGCTGGAGCATTGCACAAATACTGAAATTCCAGATTACGACGTGGAATAACTTTTCTCTCGAACACAAAGACGGCTGAGACTTGGCCGTTTTCGGCACTCTTGGAAATTAAGGTTAATGGATATACCGCAAGCGATTGGAAATCAGTTGCTTGCGGTTAACGTTAACGTTAACTTGCGGAGGAAAATGGGGAGGTTGTGTTCTGTGTGTTTTTCTTTTCTACTTTTTCCTGACTTCGTCATCGTGTCACCCAAAAGTCTTCGTCAAAGAGTTTAGCTATTT
>JAUNOO010000056.1 GCA_030531095.1 Bacteroidales bacterium | reverse complement strand
TGCAAATAAAAAAAGGCGTCCGAAAAAAACTTGAATGTCTTTTTCGGACGCCGATGGGATTTGTCTCTTTTTACTTTATATCAGACTCACTTCCTTATGACGGACTCACTTCCTATTGATTATCTGTTGCAATGGCGACAGAATCTGTTCCTGAATCCTTGAACAGATTGTCATATTTCTCCACAAGTGGCATGGTAAACCATTTGCGGATGGAGGCGGTGCGCTTTGTGATGTCGTTTTTGAGGGTCATATTTTCTTGGATGTATTAATGGGGGCGGCTGTTCTGCTTGCAAAGATACGTGCTGCGCGCAAAGGGGTTCACCATTACGAACCATTAAAAGAGGGTTGAGCAGTGGACGCCTATCTCGAGGCTGCACACCACAGACAAAAAAGTGCCCACCCCGCAAATCGGGATGGGCACCGCTGTCATACAGAATTTATGTTACAGGGCTACGCCTTTATTCGTTGGGAATTGTGGGCGTGCTCATAAACATGTCTTCAGAGTTGGAGATTTCTTCCACCATGCCGTCGGGCATTTCCTTGAGCGTGCCGTCGGCGACAAGGGCGTCCATGTCGTTCTTGAACTCGTTGTAGGCGTCCTCGGTGAAGAAGCTCCAGCCGTAGCCGTAGTCGTAGATGTAGGTGGCTACCTGGCGGAGGAAGCCCCAGCGCTCAAAGTAGGGGAAGAGGTTGTAGCCCGAGAGGCGGCTCACCTTGCGGATGTAGTTGAGGACGAACGGCATGCTGTTCTGCGAACGGCTGCAGTGGCTCGTCGTGATGTAGTCGCACCAGACGGAGTTGGGGTAGAGCGCGTTGAGCTGCGAGATGGCGTTGTTGGAGTTGCCGTTCTGGGCAGCTGCGATGAGCTCGTACTTGTCTACGCCGTCAGACTTCTCGATGGTGGAACCACCGTCCTGGTCGGTTTCGCGAAGTGCCTGATACCAGTCGGGGGCGAAGTCGGGATAACCGTTCTGGGTGAAGTAGACGTAGAGCATGATGTAGGGGCAGAGCGTCTGGATGACAGAAGCATCGGTGTAGCCGAGGGCGCGGGCAGGATTCTCGCTGTAGGCGTAGATGGTGCTGTCTGCCATTGCGGTGGCGAGGTCGTAGAAGGCGTCGCACCAGGTGACGCTGGAGCGGTTCTCGTAGGCGGCGCGGCGGATGGAGCTGACGTCGTAGGAGTGGCTGTCGTCGATGAACGCCTTACGCGCCGAGGGCCAGTTGCTGATTTTGTCGGACTCCTTGTAGCCCATCTTCATGATGTTGTAGTAGGAGTTCATGTTGTTGGTGACCTCGGTCATACCCGTCCAGCAGAAGTAGGGGTGCATCTGGTGCTGGTGACCCCACTCGTGACTCAGACCCCAGATGGCGTCGTTGTCGTTGTTGATGAGGGTGTTGCAGTTGAGCACGCGGGATTCCTGCGAATAGATGAAGGAGACACCGTAGGAGCCCTGGAACATATAGTAGGTGTAGTTCACATAGGCGAAGGTGCGGTTCTCGGGCACGAGGTCATACTTGGTGAAGCCGAGGAGGTCGTGTTCCCAAACGACGAGGGAGTCGAGGACGTGCATGTACTGCTGATAGCCCTTGCCGCCCTTGGTGGAGAGGCAGTAGTTGTAGAGACCATTGGACGTCCATACGGCGTGAACCTTCTTCGACACGACGTCCATGTGCTTGTTGACGGCGTTGGCGAGGATGGTGTCCATTTCGGCGTTGGTCTTGTCCTCAGAGAGGTAGCCGTTGACCTCGGCATTGACGAAGTGGACGTTGATGTCGCCGTAGTTGTCGGGGTTGGCGTCCTCATAGACCACATAGGCGAGGCCGTGGTAGTCGTCGATGTAGTCGCCGGAGTAGGTGATGGTGTTCTCGGGGTCGTACTCGATGACGTTCAGACCGTTGTGGAGGGTGAAGGAGGTGACCTGCGGGTTGCCGCCGTCGAAGTTTGTGCCGACGTAGCCGTTATACCAGGCGACAATCTTGAGCGTGGCGGTCTTGCCGTCGGGCATTCCACTCACTGCAACGGCATACGTACCAGGACCATAGGACAGGCCAGTCACGCCAGAGAATTGGTCATAGTACTTGCCTTCGACGTTCCAGAGTTCGGCGAGCGCCGACACGGAAAGGAGGCAGGGGAACGACGTCACGCGGTAGTCCGTGCTGTACTCGCCGTTGAACATCTTTGTGGCAAGGCTCTTGGCGAACGGGTTGGAGAGGGCTTCGATGTCCTCTTCCGTCACGCCGTCGCGGAGCTTGGAGTAGATGTCGTCGGCAAATACGTTGAAGTCGGAGAGGTTGGACGTGGCGGCGTAGAACTCCATTTCGGCGCAGGAGGCATAGTCGCCTGTGCCCGAGAGGACCTTGAACTGCACCGCTGCGGGGTTCTTGAGCGCCTCGGTGAAGGTGATGGTCGACGATGCTGAAGTGCCGTCGAAGTCGTAGGTGCCGTAGAGGGTGAAGCCGTCCTCGCCTTCGAGCTGGACGTAGACTTCCACTTCCCCGAAGTTACCGTTGGTGGTGCCGTCCTGACGGGGCACGTAGGTGACGTAGTTGATGCTGTCGACATCGGTGAAGTAGTAGGTAAGGATGGCGGGATTGCTGGCAGAAACCACAAACTGCGTGCCGCTGTAGGCGGTGTGGTAGAGCGTGGTGTAGCTGTCGTCGTAGGTGTTTGCTACGCCACCGTCATTGCCCGAAGAGGCATGGCTGTTGTCGGTCGCCGACGAGGGATAGATGCGGTCGTCGGTGGGGATGGTTTCGGCAGAACCGTCGGCAGCCTGCGTGATGGTCAGCGTCTGGGTGATTCCATTTTCGGCGTTGTAGAAAGTGATATTCGCCGCACGCTCGGTTTCATAGTAGTTTGCGGAGACATGCACATAGACTGTGCCGTCGCTGCCAGTGCGCACTGTTGCCCAATCGACGTCGGCGGACAGCGTGTAGTCAACGTTGGCCTGAACGGTGAGGCAAAGGGTGCGTTCGCTGTAGTCAACTCCAAGATTGTGGGGGATGACTATCATGGGATATGCGCCGTCGGGCAAAGAAGCCTGAGCGGCAACTGGCTGGGCGGTGAAGGCTACAGCCAGGCCAAGGGCGCAGAGTATCTTGTTTGCTCTCTTCATATTAAAGCAGTCGTAAGGGAATTAATAAATTGGGCATCAGAGGGCTACCTTTTCGCCGTTCACGAGATAGATGCCGCTGGGGAGGGTGACGGTGACGGAAGAACCGATCGTACCGCTCCATACGCTCTTGCCGTCGAGGGAGATGACCTTCACGTCAACGGGGCTGGCGCTGCTCATGGTGAGCGTGCGGGGAGCGGTGGAGAGTTGGAGACCTGCGGTGCTGCCGTCGGTCACGTTGTCTATGCCGGTGACGTCGTCGCCGATGGCTACACGGATGGTCTCCACGTAGAAACCGACGTCGGAGTAGGCGCTGCGGCTGGAGATGCGGGCAAAGGCTTTGCCCTGGGCGGTGAAGAAGGCATACTTGGCGCCCGAGGCGTAGTAGTCGTTCACATTGGACGAGTTGGTGCCGGCGGTGAGGGCGGTAGCGTTGCCTTCAGCGTCCTCGCTGTACCACGAAATGATGCCGTCGACCGAACCGTTCGTCGAACTGCCCTGGCCGATGTAGCGATAGTCGGTCAGGTCGACGAGGCTTGCCGTACGGGTATCCCACGTGGAGAGGGGGATGTAGTAAACACCGTCTTTGGTCTCCACATTGTCAAGACCGGAAATGTCCACGAGGGCCTGCGGCATGAAGGAAACGTAGTTGGGACGGTTGGCCTTCTTGGGCAGTACGCCGAGGTTGAGTTTGTTGTCGGAAACGTTGAGCGTATAGAGCGTCTGTCCCGCGGGCAGATAGAGCGTAGAGATGGAGTTGCTGGCGCAGGAGAGGTCGGTCAGCGCAGTGCAGTTCTCAAGGTTGATGCGCGAGGTGATGCTGTTGTCATCGCAGATGAGCTGGCGCATGGTCGTGAGGCTCGACGACAAGGACAGGGAGGTCAGCACGTTGTTGTCGCACACGAGCGTGGTGAGCGCCGTGTTGTTGCTGAGGGAGAGCGACCTGATGTTGTTGTTGCTGCACTTCAGGGCGTCCAGATTGGTGTTGTAGGTCGTGTAGAGCGTGCTGTAGGAATTGTTGCTCACGTCGATGGTGCGCAGCGTAGAAGTACGGATGACGAACGTGCCGCTGAGCTGGTTGTCGGCAAGGTTGATGTTCTCAATCTTGGCGAGGTCGCGCTCGGGATTGCTCGATGAGGTGTAGGTGATGGCACTAATCTGGTTGTTGGCAAGGTTGAGGTCTACCAACTCCGTCAGGCCGCAGAGGTCGATGGTGGTGAGGGCGTTGTTCTGGGCGTAGAGCGAACGGAAGTCGCGCGCTGCAGAGAGGTCGATGCTCGTCAGGCCGCAGTTGGCGCAGGAGAGCATGTCCCAAGCTTCAGAACCGGTGATGGTAATGGTGCTTCCGAGCACCGTACCCGTGATTTCGCGGAAGGCTTTGTCGTCAGTCGTGCCACTGTATGCCACTGCGTTGCCATCACCCCAGTCTACGGTCACACCAGCATAGGTGTAGTTGACCAGAAGGGTCATTTCGGTGCCCGTAGCGTTAGCCGTGACCAGCTTGATGGTGTGGTCTGTGGCCTGCATAGGCAGACTACCCAGCAAGAGGCTGCCAATAATAAAGGCTGATGTCAGGTAACTTTTTCTTTTCATATCGGAAAGTTGTTTGTTTGGTTTATATTCAGGTTTGTATTTTTGTTGTGGTGAAGAGAAAACCGTGAGACCCCATAGATATGTGGGTTCACAGAAAAGTCCCATCAATAATCACTTAGACATTTTTTGCCATTAAATAAATATAGAGGGTCCCACGGTATTCTTGCTTTGTTTTTTGGTTCAGTCCGCTGGTCTTACTTAGCGCGTCGTCGGCGTGTTGGGAATGGTGGGCGTGCTGAAGGTAGGAATCGACGAGTGGGAGATGCTCTCCATCATTTCGTCGTCCACGGTCTTCAGGTTGAGCGCTTCCATATCCGCCTTAAACTCGGCGAGCATGTCCTCCATGAGGGCGAAGTCCTTGTAGCCGTAGTCGTTGATGGTCATGATGACGGTGCGGAAGAAGCCGAACTTCTCGAAGAAGGGATAGAGGTTGTAGCCACAGAGCTTGGAGGCCTTGCGGACGTAGTTGAACATGAAAGGCACGCTGTTCTCGGTGTAGGTGGAACTGCTCGTGATGTACTTGTTGGTGGTCCATGCCGACTGCGGATAGGCGGCGATGAACTTGGCATAGGCACCGTTGACGTTACCGTTCTGCGCGCTGGCGAGAAGCTCATACTTGTCGACGCTGGTCTTTGCGGTCTTCACGCCATTCACCCATTCGGGTTCAACAGACGAGCCGTTGTCTTCGTCGTTCTGGCGCAGACTTTCGTAGAGGTCCTCCTGGAAGTCGGCGGTGTAGTCGGCGTGGCTGTTGTCGGAGAAGTAGCAGTAGAGCATGAAGTAGGGGGCGAGGTGTTCCTCAACATATACTTCCAGAATGCTCAGACCATGCAGGGAGTCGGTCAGGTAGGACGGAATATTATATACGCCGTCGATGTAGTATTCGTCGTACTGGGCTTCCAGTTCCTCCAAAATCTTGCTGTTCCAGCTGAAGCGGCTCTTGTTTTCGTAAGCCTGCGGGCGCTGGGTGGATTCGGTGACGCTAAAGTCGCCGCTGTCGCTGAGGTCATGCTCGAAGAAGTGCTCGTAGGCGTCGGTCCATTCGCCCTGTATGCGGCTTGCGCTGCTGCCGCTGTAGCCCATGTGGAGCACGTTGTAGCACGAGTTCATGTTGTTGGTACATTCGCTCTGACCCGACCAACAGAAGTAGGGCGTCATCTGGTGCTGGTGACCCCACTCGTGGCTCAAGCCCCAAATGGCGTCGCTGTCGCTATACATCAATCTTCTGCAGTTGAGCACACGCGACTCTTGGTTGTACATGAACGACACACCGTAGCTTCCTTGGAACATATAATAGGTATAGTTCACGTAGGCCATCGTGCGGTTGTCGGGCAGGCGGTCGTACTTCTCAAGTCCGAGCAGGCGGTGCTCCCAAGCCACGAGCGTGTCGAGGAGGTTGATGTACTGGACGTAGCCGAGCGACGAGCCGTCGCTGGCCTTGCAGTACTTCGCCAAGCCGCTGGAGGTCCAGACGGAGTGTACCCTGTCGCCCACGAGGTCCATACAGGTATTGGGGGCATTGACACAGAGCAGGTACATGTCTTCGTTGGTCTTGTCGGGCGAGAGATAACCGTTCACTTCGCCGTCCACGATGTGCACCTTGATGTCGGGATAGTCGGCGGGGTCGCCAGTGGTGTAGTAGCTGATGTATGCCAAGCCGTCGTAGTCGGAGGTGTAGTCGATGGTATTGATACCGTTCTTCAACGCATAGGTATAGGTGGCAGGACCCGTGCCCACGCCGTCGTCGTCGAGTTCACCGGCAAACCAAGCCACGACTTTGAGCTGCACGCTAATGTCGTCGGGAATGCCGCTGACAATGACGGCCTGCGTCCCCTTCGAGATGTTGATACCCGTCACACCGGCAAACTGGTCGTAGTACTTGCCCGGGCAGTTCCAGTTCTCTGACTGCTGTGTGGGTGAGAGGTGACAGGGATATTCGGCTACGCGATATTCCTTGTCGTAATCACCATTGATGAGAAGGTTTGCCAGATACTTCACGAAAGGATTGCTCAGCTGGGCGATGTCGTCTTCGGTCGTGCCCTCCTTCAGTTCGGAGTAGACGTCGTCGGCAAAGATGTCATAGTCGCTCGCGTTGTAGCTCTGGTTGTAGGCGCGGAACTGCATTTCCACACACGAGGCAAAGCCGCCGCGACCCGTCAGCACCCTGAACCGGATGGACGTCGGGTTGAGCAGTCCGTCGGTGAAGGTCACGGTGCGCACCGTCGACAGCATTTCCCAGTCGTAGCTGCCATAGAGGGTATAGTCGGCGTCGCCCTCGCACTTCACGTACACTTCCACCTCGCCGAAGTTACCGTTCGAGCTGTCGCCCGAGCGGGGCACGTAGTTGATGTAGTCGATGCGGTCCACGTTGGTGAAGTTGTACGTCAGCACCACGGGGTTGCTTGCCGACACGCCGCCGGCGTAGCTGGAATGGAACATGGTGGAGGTGTTGCCGTCGATGGAGAGGTAGACGTCGCCCTCAGTCGACGAGCCGCTGTAGTGACTGTTGTCGGACGCACTGCTCGGCGTTATTTCCGTGTCGGCAATGTCGTTGACCGATTCGTTTTTGGTCTGCGTGATACTCATTTGCTGCACGATGCCCGCATCTTCGCTAGTGAAGGTGACAGTGGCGGTGCGCGACAAGTTGCTGTAGTTCTCGCCGACGTGCATATAGACTGTGCCGTCGCTGCCTTCACGGAGCGACACCCACGTTTCGTCCGTCGCCATCGTGTAGGGCACGTTGGCGTCTACGTCCACGCACAGCGTGCGCTCGCGGTAGCTCACTTCCTGCTGGTGGGGTACGACAATCATGGGGAAGGCGTCGTCAGGCACATCTGTCTTTGCCTGTACCGACGTCGTGCCTGCCACTGCGAACAGCGCAAGCCCTGTGGCAGCGAGCAGTGCTTTCGGCTTGCCCGACTTCCACGAGTGAATGGATTTTTTCATTTTTAGGTTGAAGATTATTTTGTTGTAGATTTGGTTCATATAGAGAGGTTGAATTTTCAGAGTGGGAAAAATATTTGGAGGATAAAACAGGAAGATTTCGGGAGGGGCGTCAGAGAAATTTGAGGTTTTCACCTCAGCCTTCAAAATAGCCCCAGTCGCCCTACGTTTTCTTCAGTTTCTTCCCCCGTTTTCTGAACAATCTGCCCACGGTGTTGAACGTGCGGAGCAATTTGTAGCCCGTCATGAAGCCGTCGTAGAGCGTATAGGCAGCCGCGGCGCGGTTGGTCCAGAGCTGGAACTTGTTGTCGCTCGTCGGCGGGGCAGTCAGCGTGGTCCACTTCTGGCGAATGGTTTTCTCCTTCGCCTTGATTTGGGCAGTGAGGGCGGCGCGCTCGGCGGCGATGTCCTCGGGCGTATATTTGCGCTTCGGCGCAGTGGGATTCACGTTTTTCATAGGCTTCCTCCTTCCTTGTTGGAGGCAGCGTCGTCGGCAGACGCAGTGCCTGCTGCCGCAGCGTCGTCCGCCTCACCGTTGCCGAGGAAAAGCTCCGCCACGAAACCCGTCAGGGGGCGCACGATAAGCGGCTGGCGGAACACGTAGAGCACCACGCCCACCAGTGCCAGGAACAGCGCGATGAGGGCGCAAGCCACGTGCAGCCCGCCCACATGGGGAGCCAGCACCAGAGCCACGGTGTAGGCCAGGAAGAGCAGCACCACGGCCACAATCACCATCAGCACCACGCTCAGCAGCAGCGCCGAGAACAGTGTCGAGAGTTTGCTCACGAAGTCAAGCCGCAACTGCTTGAGGCGCAATTCCGTGTAGTCGTAAGCGTCGCGAAGGAGTTCGCTGACGGTTTCTATATTTTTGTCGTTTGAGAACAAGAGGTCAAAGATTTAGAGGTGATGAGAAGTAATCGAGAGAAGCGCCCTTCGGCGCACCCGTTTCAGCAGAGCCTCACGCGCGCACGTATAATAAAATAGGTGTCAGCGCGCACCTATACGCCCGCCGCCAGCACCCACGTCCAAGCGGGTCTGCCACGGCGTTTCCGCCCAGTCTTTCCAGTGCGGGGCGGTCGCTCTGCTGCAACTGCAAAGCGGGAGAGGGAAACAGACAGAAAGAAAAACGTAGTGGGCAAAGGTTTCTTCCCCACATATCTCTCGTGAAGGGGAGAAGAACGCGTCAGAGAAACAAACCTTTGCCCACCAATTTTCTTTTAGTCCGCTCCTGTCAAGCCGGATCTACCTGGTCAGCGAGTTCGTCAACGAGGTCGTCCATCTCCTTGCGAGACAGTCTGATGCCCTTCTTGCGGAGTGCATCAACAATCTTCTGACGGGTGTCGGCACCCTTTTCAGGTGCGAGGAGCACACCACAAGCTGCGCCTACGAGGGCTCCGCCCAAGAAAGCGGCGATAAGATTCAGTCCTTTCATACTTCTCTAATTTTTATCGGTTAAACATTAAATGAATTTGGAGACAACTCCGCACTGTCCATGCACGCGAGCGCCCCCGATAGTGCTACAAATATAGCCTTTTAGTTTCGCCCCGCCAAAGTTCCAGCCCAGAAATTTCACAAAATCTTTCCTTTTGCCCATAGATTAAAATTGTTTAACCCTATTTCTGCGGCCCGACTCAAACAGAAGACTTAATTTTGCATTCAACGTAAGGAAGGACGGCTGCTCCCCCGCCCCACTTCCTGCCCAATTCCGAACAGAAAACAATAAACAAATAGTAATCCATAAACTCATTCACACACATGAAGACCCATCTCGTTTTAGGCCTTGCCGTTCTCTCCGTAGCTTTGTTGGGTAGCTGCAAGTCTCAGGAAAGCGCCTATCGCCAGGCTTACGAAAAGGCCAAGGCCCAACAGACCACAACCGCGGATGAAACTACAACCGTGAAGGTGACACCGACGCCCACCACAACGACTACGCCCACCGAGACAGTGACCGTAACGCCCGTGACCACCACGACGACGGCGACCGACAACAGTGACGTACGCACCATCGACGGCGGCGTGACGGTTGTCAACGGCGACCAGCTCCTCACCTACAGCGTCGTTGTCGGCAGTTTCCTGACCCAGGCCAACGCCGAGGGTCTGATGACCACCCTGAAGAACAAGGGCTACGCCTCCCGCGTCGTGAAGACCAACGAGACCATCAACGGCCACACCGGCTGGTTCCGCGTCATCGCTTCGTCCTTCAACGACAAGGCTTCCGCCGTGCAGTCGCGCAACGAACTGCAGAGCGCCTACAAGGGAGCCTGGTTGCTCTATAACAAATAAGTGGGAACCACGACAGGCCCGTGCCGACTTCACAACCGCCGCCCGCGTCTGCACTGACGCGACGCCGTGCGGTCTCCGTCGGCAGCCCCCACTAGCCTGATGTAGCGTCCCTTCTTCAAACGTCATTAGGCCGTGCCCCGCATTTCATCACATCGCCCAAAACCACTATGCCAAAGGCAGACGACCAACAATCTGCACAAACTTTGGCATGATGGTTTTGGGCTTTTTCTATGGGGTATTTTTGGGGGCATAATCGTTCTGTCTCTGCCCTCGCCCGCAGCAGCAAAGCTGGGTGCGCCCGAATGGACAGACGCTGCCACTGCCGGAGATGAAGAAACATTGGCTGAAGGCGGAGAGGCTCTGGCGCAATATTTCCAGAACGAGACGCCCGACGTCAACGCCGACGCGCCCAAAATTCCCGTCGCCTCACCGCGCAAACGAACCGTCCGCCGCGACAGCATCACGGCGGACAGCGTCATGGCGCTCGTCTACTCCTACACCTCGCGCTACAACCTGAAGACGCAGGACTTCAAGTCGGAGGTCTACGTCCGCCACACGCTCCAGACGCGCCGCCGCAACATCCTCACGCGCTACATTCCCGGCATGCTCCGTCTAGAGCGCGGCACGAACGAATACTTCGGCGAGAGCCTTTCGCTCTACCAATACCGCGTACCGGGCGAAGTGGACAAGAAGGACATTGCCGCCTACAGCACGATGCCCTACCTGCGCCCCTCGAACGACATCTGGATTGGGCGCTACAGCATCGCCATCTACGAGCCGACGATTTTCACCGACCGCATCCTCTCACCGCTCAACTACCGCAACCGCAAGTTCTACCGCTACTCCACGCGCTACACCTATATCAACGAGGGGCACCTCGTGGTGAGCATCGCCGTCAAACCGCGCATTTCCAATATGCAACTCGTGCGGGGCTCCATCGACGTCGACCTCTCTTCGGGGCGCGTGGAACGGTTCGACCTCACCTTCCTCTACGGCTGGGCGCGCCTCCACGTCAGTGCCGAGATGGGGCGCGAGGGGCAGGCTTCTCTCCTGCCCAACCGCATACTGCTGGCCTCGCAACTCAAATTTCTCGGCAACCGCATCGACGAGACGTTTGAGGCGTCAGCCACCTACGACCTTTCGCCCCTGCCCCGCCCTGCCGACACCGTGTCGATAGTGCACCGCTTCGACCTCTCGCAGCAGAGCCTTCTCCGCACCGACACCACGAGCATGCGGCGCGACCGCGCTTTCTTCGACGCCAACCGCCCCTTCCCGCTCATGGACAGCCAGGCGGCAATCTACCGCGCCCGCGAAGTGCGCGACAGCATCCGCAACGCCGATGCCGCCCTCCGTGCCGCGGCAGAAGCTGCCGACTCTGCCGCACAGAAGAAGCGCCGACGCTTCTTCACCGCGCGCACCGAAGACCTCCTGCTCGACAGCCACACCTTGGGTCTCACGGGCCAGTCGCGCATCAAGCTCCCGCCCATCTTCACGCCCTCCATGGTGCAGTGGTCGCAGAGCGGCGGTTTCTCGCTCCAGACGCGCCTCGTTTTCCGCTACGAGAACGAGCGGCAAAACTACATCGACTTCGCCCCGCGCGTGGGCTACAACTTCAAGCAGGAACAGGTCTACTGGCGCCTGCCGCTCACCATCTGCGTCTTCCCGCAATACAGCGGCCACATCCGCATCGAGGCGGCAGGCGGCGACCACATGTACAACAGCCAGCAGGCTGACGAAGTGCGCCAACGCCTCGAACTCGTCAACGACTACGACTCGCTCATCAGCGTCTTCGACCACTACGACTTCCACTACTACCGCGACAACCACCTGCTCACGACCATCACCTTCCAGCCCATCGTGGGGCTCGAACTGAGCACGGGTTTCCGCTACCACCACCGCACGCTGCTCAACTGGAACAGCATGGCGTCTCAGACGGGAATGCGGCGCGTACTTTCGAGCTTCGCCCCACGCGTACACGTCACGTGGACACCGGCGCTCTACTACTACCGCAACGGCCGCGTCCCCGTGGCACTCCACACCAAGTGGCCCACCTTTATGGTCGACTACGAGCGCGGACTAAAGTCGTTCAACAACACAACATTCTACGAGCGCATCGAGCTCGACGCCAAATACACGCTCTCCCTCTACGCCCTCCGCTCGCTCTACCTCCGCGCGGGCTGCGGATTCTTCACGCAGCGCGGCGACAACTGCTTCTTCGACTACGACTACTTCCGCAACAGCTACCTCCCCATAGGCTGGCAGGACGAAATTTCGGGTCAATTCCAACTCCTCGACAGCCGCTGGTACAACGAGTCGCGCCACTACGTCCGCCTCTCTGCCGCCTACGAGAGTCCCATGCTGCTCGTGTCGCGTCTGCGCTGGCTCACCCGCGTGATTCAGAAGGAGCGTATCTACGTCAACCTCCTCAACGTCTCCACCCTGGGCTACTACAGCGAATGGGGCTACGGCATCGCCACACCGCTCCTCGACGTCGCCGGCTTCATCGCCGTGGCGGGCCACAAGCAAACGGGCGTCGGCGTCAAACTCGTCCTCCGACTGGGCGAAGACTAAAATCCCGCCCTCTGTTTTCAGAACTCCAACCAGCGCTTCGGCAAAATGTCGGGGCGCCCTTTTCTTTTTCCCGCCCACATTGCCGCGCGCCACTTAGTCCTGAGCTTTTTTAAATTAGTCCTGAGCTTTTCACCCAATAGCTCAGGACTAATTTTCAATAGCTCAGGAATA
>JAUNOO010000055.1 GCA_030531095.1 Bacteroidales bacterium | reverse complement strand
TTTTCACCCAAAAGCTCAGGACTAGTTTTTGAAAGCCCGAGAAAAATTCGGTGCGGCAGCAGCGGCGCAGAAGATTAAAGGATTTCAAACGCGAAAAATCCCCGCCTCGGCTGGTGTAACCGTGGCGGGGATTCTATTTGTTTATTTGGACTTTAGAGGGCGCGGGGTGTTACGGCTCGTAGCACTTGTAGCGCGTGCCGTCGTAGCCCACTGCCATGATGTATGCCGAACTGTCGTCCCAGAGCACCTGCGTGTAGCGCGAGCTCTGCTGGTCGGCGCCGAGGCCGTACATGCTGATGTAGAGGAGGTTGCCCTCGGCATCATAGGTTTCGTAGCCTACGGCGTTCTGCCATACGTCGCCGTCCACCTGAATGCGGCCGCTGCTGAGGGCGGTGCAGCCCTCGCCGACGGTGGCCTGCGTGAGCGGCTGGTTGTCGCGGAAGGTCTCGTAGTTGTAGGCGTTGATGTAGTTGATGGCAGCGTCAGCCTTGGGGTAGTTCTTCTCGGCGATGTACTCCTTGAGCTCAGTCACCATGTCTTCGCTAATCATGAGCCAGCCGTTGGTGTAGTCGCTGATGTAGGCGCTGACGGGCTTCAGCATACCGGCTTTCTCGAAGAAGTCGGTGAAGTCGATTTGCGTCGAGTCGCAGAAGCTGCGCATGAACTTGATTTGGAGTTGTCCGTCAGAGAGGTTGCTCTCGTTGGCGTAGTTGCGGATGCCTTCGAGTACCTTGCCGTAGGCATCGGGTGCCTTGTTGGCTTCGTAGCTGTAGAGGACGAGCTGCCACAGCGGCACGAGCTTCACGAATACGTCGTAGTCGTAGAGGGTGGTGGTCACCTTGCTGCCCGTCTGCTTGCCGGTGTAGTCTTCTGCGGTTACAGTGACGGAGCTGGATGTGCCGTGGTTGCTGGGACCAGGCTGGAGCTGCCAGCTTGCGCCCTTGCGAACGCCCTCTTCGAGGTAAGCCTCAAAGCGTCCGCCGCGGAGGCTGGCGTAGTTGTCGTAGCCAGACACTTCGTCTTCAAGGCGGTGGTAGCCGCTGCCGAGTTTGTGCTGTACCCAGACAGAGTAGACGTTGTTGGTCGTCTCGCCGCAACCCACCCACTTGAAGCCGGGGTACGTCTGGTTGACGTGGCCCAGTTCGTGGGCGAAGCCCCACAGTTCAAGGCCGTTGTAGCTTACCCACTGGCTGAAGTAGCTGAAGGCTGCCGCTGCGCCGTTTGTGTCGGCGTACATACCGCTGTCGACGGGGCGTGCGAACATGTGGTTCTTGGGCACGCGGCCGTAGTAGTCAAGCCCCATGATTTGGTGCTCGCGGTAGACGATGCTGTCGTAGAGTTGTGCAAGTTCCACACCGTTGTTGGGTGTGTTGGCCTTGAGCAAGTCGACGGGGCAAGCCACGTGCAGACGGGTCGACTGCACGTCGAGAATGTCGGACTTGGCGTTGGCGAGGAGTTCCTTCCAGTATTCGTTGTCGTCGCCGCGTTCGAGGCTGAAGTAGCCGTTCTCGGTGGCGTTGACGAAGTGGATGCGGACGTTGGGGCGCTGGTCTACGCTTGCGTCAGCCACGTAGTAATAGATGTAGCCATTGCCGCGGTTTGCCATCGTGAGGACGTTGGTGCCGTTCTTCAGCGTGTAGGTCTTCGTCGGGTGTCCGCTTTCGCCCGACTGCGTTTCGCCGAAGCTCTTGACGACGAGCGATACGGTCACGTCGCTGGGAATGCCCTCGACGAGGAGGACAGCCTGTTCGCCCTTCGTGAAGTAGATGCCCGTGGGGTTCTCGTAGAAGCTGTAGTAGTATTGCGTCTTCAGCTCTTCACGCAACATGAAGGGCGAGTAGTAGGCTTGGAACTCGCCCACGCGGTACTTGGTGGAATATTCGCCGTGGAGCATCTGGTAGACGAGCTGGCGCACGAAGTTGTTGCTGATGCTGGGCAGTTCCTCTTCCGTCACGCCTTCCTTGAGGCCGGAGAGGAGGTCGTCCACGAAGTATTTGTCGATGAGTGCGGAGAACGTGGCTTCGTAGAACGTCATTTCGGCGCAGCTGACGAAGTCGTTGGAACCGCTGTTGACGGTGAAGCGCACCTGGTAGACCTCGTCGACACCTTCGTCGCCGAAGTTGATGGTCGAAGCCGTCTTGACACCGTTGAGGTCGTAGTCGCCGAGCTTAATCCAGGTGGAGGTGTCGCCCTTGACGGTGTATTCGACGGTGAATTCGTCGAAGTTGCCGTTAGTGGTATTGTCCTGTCGTGGGGTATAGACCACATAGTCCACGTGCGGGAATTCCGCCAGCGTATAGGTCAGCGTGACAGGGAAGATGGTGGAGTCTGCGCTCCAGGCGGAGTGGTAGAAGGTGCTGGTGCTGCCGTCGAAGGAGAGTTCGATGCCATTGTCCGGCTCGGTAGACGTGGCTGTGGCGGAGATGATATCGAGCTTGGTGTCGCCGTTCAGCAGTTCGTCGGTGACGTCGCTGGCTTCCTGTTCCACCACGAGCGTGCGGCTGAAGCCTCCCGATGCGGAAGTCAGCGTCACCGTGCCGTAGCGCGGTGTGGTACCATAGTAGTAGCCGCTGAAGAGCGAGAGGTTGCCGTTGCCTTCCTGCACGAGCGTGAGCCAGTCGGCGTCGGTCGCGGCGGTGAAGTTGCAGTTGCTCGCCACTGCCACGGTGGTCATGTCTTCCTTGAAACTGAGGCTGACGGTGTCCTTCGGAGTAAGGATATATTCGCCCTTCTGGTCGTCGGCATCAAGCTGGATGTACTGCGCATGGCCTACTAGCGGTGTGGCGAGGGCAAGTGCAGCCAGAAATATTTTGTGTATCTGTTTCATCGTGAAAAGTTTAATCGGTTTTCTTTTTACTCTGTCTTAGACTTTCAAGCCGTGTGCATCAAGGCACGATGACCTTTGTGCCGTTGACCATATATACACCAGTGGGGAGGCTGTAGGAACTTGTGCCGCTGCCCACACTCTTGCTGATGACGCAGGCGCCGCCCGCATCGTAGACGCTCAGTGTGCCCGCCTTTGCGGCAGTCACCTTCAGCGTGCCCTTGGCGGTGGCGAAGCTCATGCCGTCTGCCGTCGTCACGTTGCTGATGCCCGTGGGGTCGACGATGTCGAAGGGCTTGGAGTAGAGCGTGATGCCGAAAGCGGCGGCAGTGGCAGCCATGACCACGTCGGAGTGCGCAGTATAGAACGTCCAGTTTGTCGACGTGTTGTAGTAGTCAGCCGAGGAGCCGCGCTTCAGCGTCTCACCCGCGCCGGTGGTGAGGACGTAAGTCTTGCGCGAACTGTTGCCGAAGCCCGTCTGCGCCATAAGGTCGGAGAGGTCAACCGACTCGTTGACGTTCACCGCGTCGAAGAGGTAGAAGCTGTCCTGCGGTTCGATGACCGACACGAGGCCGTCGGAGGGCGTGGGGAGCGAGTTGAAGAAGAGCGCGTTGTTCTGACCATAGAAGTAGGCAAGCGTTCCGCTGCAGTTGGCGTCCCAGTCAATGTCGGTCAGCGCGTTGTTGTTGACACTGACGCACCTGAGCAGGGGAGAGCCCGCCGAGAAGTCGAGCGTCTGGAGCGCGTTGTTCTCCAGCCACACTTCGGCGAGCGTCGGCATCTTGCAGAGCGTCAGCGCGGTCAGCCCGGTGGAGGACGCCATGAGCGAGCGGAGGCTTGACGAACTGCTGAGGTTGAGCGCACTGATATCGTTGTTCTGGCACCAGAGTGCCTCGAGGCAGTTCAGGCTCGTCTGGCTGGCAATCGTGTCGAGCTGGTTGTCGGCGCAGATGAGCGACGTGAGCACTTTGGGGGCGGAGTATGTCAGTTCGCCGAGCTCGTTCTGTGCGCAGTTGAGCACCTGGAGCGATGGACACGACGTGATGGTCAGTGCCGTCAGGTCGTTCGTCTGGCAGTTGAGCTCAGTGAGCGCCGTGTTGCTGCTGAGGTCGAGCGCGGTGAGGCTGTTGTTTGGCACGAGCAGCTTCTGCAGCCTGCTTGCCCCCGACGTGTTGAGGCTCACGAGGCCGTCCGACGGGGCATAGAAGCAGGTGATTTTCGTGTCGGAGGAAATGGTGAGAGAGTCGGACACCACGGTAACCGTCGTGGGGAAACCGTCGAACGTGATGGTCTCCGTGTTGCCGTTGCTCCATGTCAGTTGGGCAGAGACGCCGTTGTTCAGAGCCAGCGTCATCGTCTCGCCCGCGGCCTTGCTGGTTTTCAAACCAATGACATCGGCCTGTACGTTCGCTGCCGAAACGATCAGCAGGGACGTAGCCATAAAGACGGAAAATTTGTCCATAATGTAGGTTTTAGATTAGATGTTGGAGAATGTTCTATCTGCAAATATAGGTCTTTTATTTTTAATTAGTCCGAAATTCCAGAAAGAAAACGCAGGGCGTAGCGGGCAAATATTGTTAAAAGGAAAATCTGTGCGCCAGTGTGTTGTGGTGGCCAAAGAAAAATAGTCGTCCATCCCCTTAAAATAAACAAGTCTGAAGTTTTGCCACACGTTTTCAAAAGCGCGGCGCGTCATCATCTGCATGTGCCACAGCATCTCCTTGTCCCTATCGGAAAGAAGCCACAGCAGAGAGCGCAGTGCACAAAAAACGGCCTGCGCGAATCACTTCGAACAGGCCGTCAATTTGAGAAAAATTACAATCACTGTAGCGGGACTAGCCCGCACACAGTTAGGGACATCGAGCAGGTGCGCCGTCCTTTACCGAGAGACGCACCCGCCGACGTAAGCGGATATTATTCTTCGTCTGAAGTGCTCCAGTCGTCGCTGTTCCAGCCGCTCTTCTTGTTGGAGAACGACGTTTCTGCGTCTACCGTAATATCATCTCTGACAGACATTGCGAGCATCTGCTCAGCAATCAGATTGATGGTCTCCGACGTGGGAGAAATATACTTTTTCTTCATTGTGAATTTCGTATTTTAGAGTGTTGAACAAATCAATTGTGTGGTCTCACTTCACGATGACCTTCTTGCCGTTCACGATGTAGAGACCCTTCTGGGCGTTCTTCACTGAGCGACCCGAGAGGTCGTAAATCACCTTGTCGGTCTCAGCCTCAGTAGCCTCAACGCCTTCAATAGACGTAGCGCCGCCGAAGTTCAGCGTCAGGCGGTTGGCACTTGCTTCTGTCAGATTCAGATAGGCCTTGTTCATGCTCAGACTAGTACCACCTGTTGCACGATAGAAGGCAACCACATCTCTATCATCAATACGTGTACTCGTAAGGATATACTCAGTACCACCGGTCATCGTTATAGCTGCACCTGCAGAGTTACCAAGCAGATTTGTGCCCATTGAGGCAACCGATTCGTCTGTTGCCGGAACCATCAGAGCCGAAAGAACTTCGTCACTCTTGCTTGTGAGCAACACACCCGTATTGGCAGGAACAGCTGCATCGCCCAATGCTGCAACCGTAGCATAGCCGTTAGCAACTTCCGTTACATAATATGCGCTCACACCGTCAGGAAGTAACGTGGCAAACGGAGCACTGAATGTACCGATGTACTTCACTCCTTCGTTACTCAATTCCTCGTCGTTCATACCTGACGCAGAGTTGAGGCTCACGTTGTTGGGGTAGCTAACTTCCTCTACAAGGAAAGCTGTTGAGTGAGACGTATTGTATCGAAGTGTCCAACCTCCATCTTGATTATAAGATCCGTCAGAATTTGTGATAAAATATGAGTTGGTGCCGCCGCTATTGCGTCTACCTCCAAATGCCATCATACCAAAGAAGTCTTCATTGGAAGAAGCACTTCCTGTATTTGATGCAGTGGTCATTCTTACAAAAGTCAGAGGACACCAGTCAGAGGTATATGTATCGGTGTAACCCTTAATATCATTATAACCTTCAGATGATCCGCGCCACACCAAATAAACGCCAGCGTTGTTGACGAATGCATACCTTCCATCATCAAGCACGCGACAGATAAACTTGGCAGACATCGGCAGGTTGTTTGCGTCGTCTGTACCACGGTCTTCCAGAGTCAATCCGTCTGCATCATAATTGATGTACTTGTTTCCGCCTCCAGGATGCACGTTAGTAAATACATAGGCCTTTCCGTCTTCGGGCATCTGGATTCCTGTCGTTGCGCTCTTGTAGGCACTGATGGCCTCTTGGATTGCCAATACAGTTGCCTCCGAACAAGTGTTACCATCTACTGCGGCTTGAGCCGTCGAAATAGCGGAACTGAAAGTGCTGTACGCTTCACTGTCGGTTGTCGGATAGCCTACACCACGAATAGCAATGAGAGTATTAGCAGTAGTCAGTTCATCAGTTACTAATTCTGCTGCAGCTTCTGCGGTTAAGATGTACGTCACGTTGATAGTAGTGCCATCAATAGCTACGTTACCCTGATACTTATCGGGAGCGGTCACTGTGAAATTATCAGCAGTTGGAGCAGTAGTGAGAATATAGAAACCGCCGTTTTGCACCGTCGCATTGCCCGTGTAATCCCCATTATAGGTTATTGTCGGGGTGAAAGAGGTGAAGTTAGAAGTTATGCTGACTGTATAGATAGCTTCGTTAGTAGCCAACGTATAAGGTTCAAAAGTATAGTGGTTGTCAGAATCAGTAGTACCCCAAGTAGTAAGGAAGTACGGGTTGGTGTCGGAGTCATAAGTCCCTCCGTTTAAGAGAAAGTAAGATTGATTTGTGGAGTGTACATTGGTGAATAAAAAATAATCCTTAGTATAGCTTTCACCAGTGGAACTATTGGGCGCACCAGCCAGGGTGAGGGGGGAAGATACTATGGTACTTGCACTTTCATAGCCCGCATAAGTCATATTGGATCTTGCCATAGGAGTACCCACCGAACTGTTAATGGTAGCTTCGTTTCCGTCAAAGGTTACTGCCCAATAATATTTTGTATTGTCTCCGCCGTCATTTAAGAACGTGATACCCTTATCGTCGCATTCCTGGTAAAGGTAAAGTCCCAATTTCTTGTTCATGATTTTGAAGAGGCCGGAAGTAGAAGTCGGCGTATTGAGTACAAAATCGTTAACCCAAGCGTTGTAGAATGCAGCGGCGGTAGTACTGGTCACAGATTCTTCAACAGCAGTTGCAGTCGCTTTGGCATCATCAGAATAACCTTTGGGATAGCCGATAGTAGTGCTTACTTCGATATCCATCAGGTCTGATGGCGTTTGAATGTACCACGTATTGTCATCCGTATTGTTATAACCAGTCCATTGACCAATTTGGTTATTTCCACCATTTGAACCGCGTATGTTCCAGCCGCTGCTGCTATTTTCTTTCGGGGAAATGTTCCAACCCGCGCTAGTAGTATTATAGGCAATATTCCAATAGCAATCGGAAGGTATATCAGAGCTCGCATCTACCGCCTTTACACCGATATTGCTATTACCATCGCCAACGCTAACGGCGTAGACATAGTAAGAAGTAAGTCCTTCAGCAGCCAAACGAATAGTAAAGTAAGTTGCTTCGTCAACCGTGGCACTTTCGATGGTGAAGAAACTGCGTTCGTCGAATTGGCTCCACGCGGAGAGAATGTTTACGGTTTCATCTGAGGACGAAACACTTTCAGAGTTGTACAGTGCAAAACTGCTACTCTTCTTGCACTGCAGAAGATACACCGCCCCATCCGTAGGCGAAAAATTTTGTGCACCAGCTGTCAGGCAGAATGCCAAGAACAGCATCATTAAACTTGTGAATTTTCTCATGATTTATTAATTTGATTGGTTCATTTTGTATAATTGCTATTCTGATTGGAAGAGAGGTCACGCGCGCTGTGGGAATGCGGACGGGAGGTCAATGAGATGGAGCGGGCACACCTTATTATATATTAATAATAGGAATGCGAAATTTGCCGCGGCGCACCTTTTTTATAGTGACTGCGGCTCAACTGCTTCTCAAATACGAGGGCAAAGTTAGTGCCCGGAAGTTAAAAATCCGTTTCGGGGGGGTAATTTTTGTTAAATGGTAAAATTTTCTTTGTTTTCCGGCGTTTACGCAGTTTTTCGCTCGGTTTTTAGGGGCTGGGGCAAGGCTTTTGGGGGCGGAATTTCATGGTGGGGCGGTTTGTCCCCTTCAGTCACGAGCTTGTGATGTGTGAGAACAAATTTCTCCCGCCTCAGTCTGCCACGAACGCAAAAAAATCCCCGCAACGGCTGGCATGGCTGTTGCAGGGATTGTGTTGTGTTTGGACTTTAGAGGGCGCGGGGCGTTACGGTTCGTAGCACTTGTAGCGCGTGCCGTCGTAGCCCACTGCCATGATGTAGGCGGAACTGTCGTCCCAGAGCACTTGCGTGTAGCGCGAGGTCTGCTGGCCGGCGCCGAGGCCGTACATGGTGATGTAGAGGAGGTTGCCGTCGGCGTCGTAGGTTTCGTAGCCTACGGCATTAGTCCATACGCTGCCGTCTACCTGGATGCGGCCGCTGCTGAGGGCGGTGCAACCCTGACCGACGGTGGCCTGCGTGAGCGGGAGCTCGTCGCGGAAGGTCTGCCAGTTGTAGGCGTTGATGTAGTTGATGGCGGCGGCGGGCTTGGGGTAGTTCTTTTCGGCAATGTACTCCTTGAGTTCGGTAATCATGTCCTCGCTAATCATGAGCCAGCCGTTGGTGTAGTCCTGAATGTAGGCGCTGATGGGCTTCAGCATACCCGCTTTCTCGAAGAAGTCGAGGAAGTCGATTTGCGTGGAGTCGCAGAAGCTGCGCATAAACTTGATTTGGAGCTGACCGTCAGAGAGGTACTGCTCGTTGGCGTAGTTGCGGACACCTTCGAGGACCTTGCCGTAGGCGTTGGGCGCCTTGTTGGCTTCGTAGCAGTAGAGTTCGAGCTGCCAGAGCGGAACGAGCTTCACGAAGTGGTCGTAGTTGCGCGACGTCGTTGTCACGTAGCTGCCCGTTCGGCTGCCGTCGTAGTTCTCTCCAGCCACAGTGACGGAGCTGGCGGTCGTGCCGTGGTAGTCGGGGCCGTCTTGGAGCTGCCAGCTCACACCTTTGCGCACGCCCTCTTCGAGATAGACCTGGAAGCGGCCGCCGCGTAGGCTGCTGTAGCTGTCAACGCCGGACACTTCGTCTTCGAGGCGGTGGTAGCCGCTGCCGAGTTTGTGCTGTACCCAAGCGGCGTAGACGTTGTTGGTGGTTTCGCCGCAGCCTACCCACTTGAAGCCGGGGGAAGTTTGGTTGACGTGGCCCAGTTCGTGACCGAAGCCCCAATATTCGAGGCCGGTGTAGCTGAGCCACTGGCTGAAGTAGCTGAAGGCTGCTGCTGCGCCGTTCGTGTCGGCATACATGCCGCTGTCGACGGGACGGGCGAACATGTGGTTCTTGGGCACGCGGTTGAAGAGGTCGAGACCCATTATTTCGTGTTCGCGGTAGACGATGCTGTCATAGAGTTGTGCGAGTTCCACACCGTTGTTGGGCGTATAGGTCTTGAGCATATCGACGGGGCAAGCCACGTGCAGGCGAGTGCCTTGTACGTCGAGGATGTCGGACTTGGCGTTGGCGAGGAGTTCCTTCCAGTATTCGTTGTCGTCGCCGCGTGCGAGGCTAAAGTAGCCGTTCACGGTGGCGTTGACGAAGTGGATGCGGACGTTGGGGCGCTCCACGCCTTCGCTTGCCACGTAGTAGTAGATGTAGCCGTTGCCGCGGTCCGTCATTGTGAGGACGTTGGTGCCGTTCTTCAGCGTGTAGGTCTTCTGCGGGTGACCGCTTTCGTCCGACTGCGTTTCGCCGAAGCTCTTGACGACGAGCGATACGGTCATGTTGCTGGGTATGCCTTCGACGAGGAGAACAGCCTGTTCGCCCTTCGTGAAATAGATGCCCGTGGGGTTCTCGTAGAAGCTGTAGTAGTATTGCGTCTTCAGGTTCTGAGCCAGAATGAAGGGCGAGAGATAAGGCTCGAACTCAGCCACGCGGTACTTGGTGGAGTATTCGCCGTGGAGCATCTGGTAGACGAGCTGGCGTATGAAGTTGTTGCTGATGGTGGGCAGTTCTTCCTCCGTCACGCCTTCCTTGAGACCGGAGAGGAGGTCGTCCACGAAATATTTGTCGATGAGTGCGGAGAGCGTGGCTTCGTAGAACGTCATTTCGGCGCAGCTGACGAAGTTGGTGGAGTTGCTGTTGACGGTGAAGCGCACCTGATAGACCTCGTCGACGCCCTCGTCGCCGAAGTTGATGGTCGATGCCGAACTGCTGCCGTTGAGGTCGTAGTCGCCGAGCTTGACCCAGGTGGAGGTGTCGCCCTTGACGGTATATTCTATGGTGACTTCGTCGAAGTTGCCGTTAGTGTTGCCGTCCTGGCGCGGGGTGTAGACCACATAGTCCACGTGCGGGAAGTCAGCCAGCGTATAAGTCAGCGTGACGGGGAAGGAGGTGCTGCTTTCGCTCCAGGCGGAGTGGTAGAAGGTGCTTGTGCTGCCGTCGAAGGAGAGTTCGATGCCATTGTCCGGCTCAATGGACGTGGCTGTGGCAGATTTGATTTCGAGCTCGGTGTCGCCGTTCAGCAGTTCGTCGGTGGCTTTGTTGGCTTCCTGTTCCACCACGAGCGTGCGGCTGAAGCCTCCCGACGTGGAGGTGAGCGTCACCGTGCCGTAGCGCGGCGTGATGCCGTAGTAGTAGCCGCTGAAGAGCGAGAGGTTGCCGTTGCCTTCCTGCACGAGCGTGAGCCAGTCGGCGTCGGTCGCGGCGGTGAAGTTGCAGTTGCTCGCCACGGCTACGGTGGTCATGTCTTCCGCGAAGCCGAGGCTGACGGTGTCCTTCGGGGTGAGGATGTATTCGCCCTTCTGGTCGTCGGCGTCAAACTGGAGGTACTGCGCATGGCCTGCAAACGGTGTGGCGAGGGCAAGTGCCGCCAGAAGTATTTTGTGAATCTGTTTCATTTTTCGTTCGGAATTAGGATTTCTTTTTCGGCGTGGGCTGTGGCAGAAATAAGTCCGCCTCGCGCGCGTTATATAATAAGGAGTGGGAGAGGACATCAAGGCACGATGACCTTTGTGCCGTTGACCATATAAACACCAGTGGGGAGGCTGTATGAACTTGTGCCGCTGCCCACACTCTTGTTGATGACGCAGACGCCGCCCGCGTCGTAGACGCTCAGCGTGCCCGCCTTTGCGGCAGTCACCTTCAGCGTGCCCTTGGCGGTGGCGAAGCTCATGCCGTCCGCCGTCGTCACGTTGCTGATGCCCACGGGGTCGACGATGTCGAAGGGCTTGGAGTAGAGCGTGATGCCGAAGGCGGCAGCAGTGGCAGCCATGACCACGTCGGAGTGTGCCGTATAGAACGTCCAGTTTGTCGACGTGTTGTAGTAGTCAGCCGAAGAGCCGCGCTTCAGCGTTTCGCCCGCGCCGGTGGTGAGGACATAAGTCTTGCGCGAACTGTTGCCGAAGCCCGTCTGCGCCATAAGGTCGGTGAGGTCCTGCCCCTCGTTGACGTTCACCACGTCGAAGAGGTAGAAGCTGTCCTGCGGTTCGATGACCGAGACGCGGCTGTCGGACGGTGTGGGGAGGGAGTTGAAGAAGAGCGCGTTGTTTTGGCCATAGAAATAGGCGAGCGACGAGCTGCAGTTGGCATCCCATTCGATGTTTGTCAGCGCGTTGTTGTTGACACTCACGCACCTGAGCAGGGGAGAACCAGCCGAAAAGTCGAGCGTCTGGAGCGCGTTGTTCTCCAGCCACACTTCTGCGAGCGTCGGCATCTTGCAGAGCGTCAGGTCGGTCAGGCCCGTTGAGGACGCCATGAGCGAGCGGAGGCCCGACGAACTGCTGAGGTTGAGCGCACTGATGTCGTTGTTCTGGCACCACAGCGCCTCGAGGCTGCTCAGGTTCGTCTGGTCGGCAATCGTGTCGAGCTGGTTGTCGGCGCAGATAATCTCAGTGAGCACTTTGGGGGCGGAGTATGTCAGTTCGCCGAGCTCGTTCTGTGCGCAGTTGAGCACCTGGAGCGATGGACACGACGTGATGGTCAGTGCCGTCAGGTCGTTCGTCTGGCAGTTGAGCTCAGTGAGCGCCGTGTTGCTGCTGAGGTCGAGCGCGGTGAGGCTGTTGTTTGGCACGAGCAGCTTCTGCAGCCTGCTTGCCCCCGACGTGTTGAGGCTCACGAGGCCGTCCGACGGGGCATAGAAGCAGGTGATTTTCGTGTCGGAGGAAATGGTGAGAGAGTCGGACACCACGGTAACCGTCGTGGGGAAACCGTCGAACGTGATGGTCTCCGTGTTGCCGTTGCTCCATGTCAGTTGGGCAGAGACGCCGTTGTTCAGAGCCAGCGTCATCGTCTCGCCCGCGGCCTTGCTGGTTTTCAAACCAATGACATCGGCCTGTACGTTCGCTGCCGAAACGATCAGCAGGGACGTAGCCATAAAGACGGAAAATTTGTCCATAATGTAGGTTTTAGATTAGATGTTGGTGAATGTGTATCTGCAAATTTAAATCTTTTGTTTTTAATTCAGTCAAAAATTAAGGAAGAAAACGCGCTGGAGGTGGCAGGCAAATGCAGTTAAAGGGAAAATCTGCGTGCCGGGCCGTTGTGGCAAAGGAAAAATTCGTCGTCTATCCCCTTAAAATAAACAAGTCTGTGGCTTTGCCGCACGTTTTCGGAGGCGCGCCCGTGCGTCTGAAATTTTGCCTCGCGCATCTGAATTTTCAACTTGAGAAATCTAAATTTTTGTCAGTGTCTTAAAACCTTAATCCATAGCCTTTTAGAACTACGTCAGAGAGGCTTCAAAAAAGTCCTGTGCTAATTCAAAAAAGTCCTG
>JAUNOO010000054.1 GCA_030531095.1 Bacteroidales bacterium | reverse complement strand
GTTGAAAGAGAGTCCTACGTTTATCCTTTCCATTATCAACTGCAAACTTAGAGCTATTGAAAATTAGTCCTGAGCTTTTTGAAATTAGTCCTGAGCTTTTGGAGAAGTATCACAGGGATATTTTTCAAAAGCCCTGATGCCTGAAAAATATCAACCTTCGCCCCTTCTGTAATCCGCAGTGGATGCGCCGTTTCCCCGCACTCAGCGCGCCGGCGGACTTGGGTTTCTGAAAAACTATTGCTAACTTTGCTCTCGATATGGAACTTGACGAACTACTCCCGCTTTTTTCTGCACATCCCCAAGTGGCGGCACTGGCCAAAACCGTGCGCGAACAGAAGCCTGCAACGGTACATCTGGACGGTCTGCGCGCCTCGGCGGCGCCCATGGTGTTCGCCGCGCTGACGTGCCGAAAAGTGCCCGAACGGCCTTTCCTCTTTGTGCTCAACGACGAGGAGGAAGCGGGCTATTTCTACCACGACCTCGTGCAGGCTCTGGGCGATGAGCACGTGCTCTTCTACCCCTCCACGTTCCGACGCGCCGTGAAATACGGTCAGCGCGACGCCGCCAACGAAATTCTCCGCACGGAGGTGTTGGGACGCCTGGCACAGGGCGGCAGAGCCTACATCGTGACGCACCCCGCCGCCATCGCGGAGAAAGTGGCGTCGACGCAGGACTTCAAGGCGGGGGCGCTCGAGATTAAGGAGGGCGGCAGCTACGAAACGGAGACCTTGGCGAAAAGGCTCTACGAACTGGGCTTCAAGCGATGCGACTACGTCTATGAACCCGGCGAATATGCCATCCGAGGCAGCATTCTCGACGTCTATTCTTTCTCGTCCGAAATGCCTTTCCGTATCGACTTTTTCGGCGACGAGGTGGACAGCATCCGCACGTTTGAGGTGCAGACGCAATTGTCGAAAGAAAGGCGGCGCGAGGTGACGATTCTGCCCAACGTGGAGGCGGCTGCGACGGGACTGGTGCCCTTCACGGACTGCCTGCCCGCAGAGACGGCGCTCGTGGTGCGCGACCTCGGGCTCATCCACGACGCAGTGGACAAAATATACGAGGAGGGCTTTGCGCGACAAGCCCTTCAGGAACAGTCTGAAGCAGCATCGGAGGCTGAGGTGGCGGAAATGCACGCCCGTCTGACGCGTGAATTTCTGCTGACGCCGGGCGAAACGCTGCTGCGCGGACTCCTGACGCTGCAACGCTTCGACATCGGGACGCGCCCCTTGGGAACGCCTGCGGCGACACTTCATTTCCATATCACGCCGCAACCCATTTTCCACAAAAACTTCGACCTGCTGCGCAACGCCCTGACCGACCTTCGCGCAGCGGGCTGTCGCCTTTTCGTTCTGGCGGACAGCACGAAACAGACGGAACGACTGCAGAGCATCCTCTCCGAATTGGCAGGGCGCGAGCCGGGAGCGGTGGACGCAACAGGGGCTGTCATCGAGGACTTCACGCCTGTGAAGCGCACGCTCCACGAGGGTTTTACGGACGAGGACTTGAAGTTGGCGTGCTTCACCGACCACCAGATTCTGGACCGCTTCCACAAGTACAACCTGCGCTCTGACCATGCGCGCGACGCCAAGATGGCACTGACGCTGAAAGAGCTGATGCAGTTTGAACCGGGCGACTACGTGGTGCACATCGACCACGGCGTGGGCCGCTTTGCGGGACTGGTGCGCGTGGCAGGGCCCGACGGCGCCATGCAGGAGATGATAAAACTGACGTACCAGCGCGACGACGTGGTGTTCGTGTCTATCCACTCCCTCCACAAGGTGTCGAAATACAAAGGCAAGGAGGGCGAGCCGCCCCACCTGAGCCGACTGGGCACGGGAGCGTGGGAGAAGATGAAGGAGCGCACGAAGTCGAAAATCAAAGACATCGCCCGCGACCTCATACAACTCTATTCGCGCCGCCGCGAGGAAAAGGGTTTTGCCTTCAGCCACGACAGTTTCATGCAGCACGAACTGGAGGCGGGATTTGCCTACGAGGACACGCCCGACCAGCTGCGCGTGACGCAGGAAGTGAAGGCGGACATGGAGAGCCAGCGGCCAATGGACCGACTGGTCTGCGGCGACGTGGGTTTCGGCAAGACGGAAATTGCCGTACGCGCAGCAATGAAGGCGGCAGCCGACAACAAGCAGGTGGCTGTGCTGGTGCCGACAACAGTGCTCGCGCTGCAACACTACAATACGTTCGCGTCGCGCCTCAAGGACTTCCCCGTGCGGGTAGACTACCTGAGCCGCGCCCGCTCTGCGCAGCAGACGAAGGCTATCCTGAAGGACCTCGAGGCGGGAAACATCAACATCATCATCGGTACGCACAAGCTCATCAGCAAAAGCGTGAAATGGCACGACCTGGGCTTGCTCATCATCGACGAGGAACAGAAATTCGGCGTGGCAGTGAAGGAAAAACTGCGCCAACTGAAGGTGAACATCGACACACTCACAATGTCGGCAACACCCATTCCGCGCACGCTGCAATTCTCACTGATGGGGGCGCGCGACTTTTCGGTAATTCAGACACCGCCGCCCAACCGCCGCCCGATTCAGACGGAGGTTCACACGTTTGGCCACGAAATCATCGCCGACGCGGTGAACTTTGAAATGAGCCGCAACGGACAGGTCTATATCGTGACGAACCGCGTGGGGGCGCTGCCCAATCTCGCCAATCTGGTGAGGAAGTACGTGCCGGACGCCCGCGTGGCAATCGGTCACGGACAGATGCCGCCGGCAGAACTGGAGAAGATTATTCTGGACTTCGTGAACTACGACTACGACGTGCTCATCTCGACGACCATCGTGGAGAACGGCATTGACATTCCGAACGCCAACACCATCATCGTCGACGCGGCGCACCACTTCGGCCTCTCGGACTTGCACCAAATGCGCGGCCGCGTGGGACGAAGCAACCGCAAGGCGTTCTGCTACCTCCTGGCGCCACCGCTGGGAATGCTGAAGGACGACGCGCGACGCCGCCTGCAGGCGATAGAAAACTTCAGCGACCTGGGTTCGGGCATTCACATCGCGATGCAAGACCTCGACATCCGCGGCGCAGGCAACCTGCTGGGCGCAGAACAGAGCGGTTTCATTGCCGACTTGGGCTATGAGACGTATCAGAAGATTCTGGCAGAGGCAGTGGCGGAACTGAAGAACGACGAATTTGCCGACCTCTACGCGGACGAGCTGAAGAAGGGGGCGACACTCTCGGGCGACTTGTTCGTGGACGACTGCAGTGTGGAGTGCGACCTCCACGCCTATTTCCCGGAGGACTACGTGCCGGGGGCGAGCGAGCGCATGATGCTCTACCGCGAACTGGATGGTCTGAACACGGACGAGGAACTGACAGCTTTCCGCCAACGCATGGAAGACCGCTTCGGCCCGCTGCCGCCAGAAGGCGAGGAACTGATGCGCATAGCACCGCTGCGACGACTGGGACGCCGCGCGGGAACGGAACGCCTGACGCTGAAAAACGGACGGATGGTGCTCTACTTCGTGAGCAACGCGGAGAGCGTATTCTACAAAAGCGACACCTTCGGCCGAATCATCGACTACGCCACAGCCCACTTCCGCCGCTGCGAACTGGGCGAGCAGAAGGGCAAACGCCGCATGACCATCCGAGACATCCGCAGCGTGGAGGACGCCCTCGGCGTGATGGAGGAGATGGTGGGAAAGGGCTGATAACTTCTCCCTCTGTGCTTTGCCATCTGATATTAAAATTGTAAGTTTGTAGGCGAAAACACTTAACAACTTTAACAACAGCAATACCTTATGAAGAAAACTATCCTGACTGTCAGCCTCATCCTTATGGGCTGCATGGGGGGAATGAATGCGCAAATCAGCCTCGTCAACCCCGTACCGCAGGTCGTGAAGAGCGCTTCGCAAGAACTCTACAATGCCCCTGAGGAGTGGCGGATTGTGTGTGACGACGCCCGCACAGACGGCATCGCCGCCGCTGCGCTGAAGACGGCAGGCCGCACCTTGAACAACGACGCGGCGTTCACCGTGACCCTCGGTGTACGCGGCGACAAGGCCGTGCGTAAGTATAAAAAACAGATTCCGCAAAAGGCGGAGGGCTACTATATGGAACTGACGCCGGACGGGGCAGTGATTGCCGCCTACGACGAGCAGGGCCTTTACTACGGCGTGCAGACGTTGCTCGGCAGTATGGCGCAGGGCAAGATTGAATCTTGCACAGTGACCGACTGGCCCGACGTGAAGTACCGCGGCGTGGTGGAAGGCTTCTACGGTACGCCGTGGAGCCACGAGGCGCGACTGAGCCAGTTCGACTTCTACGGCCGCAACAAGATGAACGTCTACATCTACGGCCCGAAGGACGACCCGTACCACCGCGACCACTGGCGCACCCCCTATCCCGCAGAGGAGGGCAAGCGCATTCAGGAACTGGCAGAGTATGCCAAGCAACACGGCGTGAACTTCTACTGGGCCATCCACCCGGGCGTGGACATCAAATGGACAACGGAGGACCGCGACGCGCTGATGGCGAAGCTGGAACAGGTTTACAGCCTGGGCGTGCGCTCGTTTGCCGTCTTCTTCGACGACATTTGGGGCGAGGGCAAGCGCGCCGACAAGCAGACGGAACTGCTGAACTACATAGACAACAACTTCATTCAGAAGAAGAAGGACGTGGCACCGCTCATCATGTGCCCCACAGAGTATAACAAGGCGTGGGCGAACGACGAAACGGGTTACCTGCGCACGCTGGGCACGCAGATGAACAAGAGCATTGAAATCATGTGGACGGGCAACTCGGTGGTTCACTGCATCGACAAGGAGTCGATGGACTGGATTAACCAACGCATCGACCGCAAGGCTTATATCTGGTGGAACTTCCCCGTATCGGACTTCGTGCGCGACCACATCCTCCTCGGTCCCGCCTATGGCAACGGACTTGACATTGACGACGACGTGTCGGGCTTCGTCTCCAACCCGATGGAGCACGCCGAAGCCTCGAAAATTGCGCTCTACGGCATCGCCGACTACACATGGAACATGGAGGCCTACGACTATAAGGCCAACTGGGAGAAGGCCATCGTGGACTTGCTCCCCTCCAACCCGAAAGCACTGCGCACCTTCGCGCTCTACAACAAGGACTTGGGCCCGAACGGACACGGTTTCAACCGCGAGGAGGGCGACGAACTGAAACAGCTGGCGCAGGAGGTGATGAACAACGACAACCGCAAGACATACCTCTTCTATAAGTACTGCGCTGACCTGAAGGCGTCGGCAGACATCTTGCTCGCCGACCGCACTAACCCGGAACTGATTCGCGAACTCCGCCCGTGGCTGTTGCAGGCACGCAATCTGGCAGACTACGGTATGGCAGTGTGCAACATGGCCATTATGCGCAGCGCAAAGCTTGGGGAATATCCCACATTCACCGACTTCTACGCCCAGGCACGCTCGCTGCAGGAACAGATGTACCAGCTTGAAAACTCTGACGAACGCCACGCGCTCCAGCCGGGCGTAAAGGTGGGCACGAAGGTGATGCTCCCGACGATTGACAAGCTCTTCACACAATCTGTAGAACTGTATAACCAGACCAAGGGCACGAAGCTGAGCAGCGTAGCGGGCTACAGTCCGTACAAGCTGACGAGCAACGTGGAGCAGTTGGCACTGTTGCCAGTGACGGCGAGCAGCAACACGGTGAACGTATCGCCAGCACTCGAAGTCATCTACTGGCAGGCTGACGGCGAACTGGTGATTGAGAGCGAGAACGAAATGACCCTCCAGGGCATGGAGTTCAACCTCGGCGTGAAGGACATGGCGAAGAATTTCACCCTCGAACTCTACGTGGACGGCGAATGGAAACCCGTCAGCATCCTCCACTACAAGCCCGAGGACACCGCCATCCACACGGGCAACGAGCTTGCCGGCATGAAGGCGACGAAGATTCGCCTGACGAACACGAGCGAGCGAGACCTGGAGGTCTACTTCAAGAAGTTCTCGTTCACGAAGCAGTAAAAATATCGGGCTGAAATCCTGCCCCGAAAACCAACATACAACGCCTGTCGGAAGCCACGCGAAAACGCGACTTTGACGGGCGTTGTTTTTACACCTTATTATAAGTATTCCACAAGCCTATGCCAATTATAGAAATTTCTTCTCTCTCCCACCCCGGCGTAGAGGTGTTCAGTACGCTGACTGAGGCGCAGTTGCGCCACCGCCTCGAACCGACGAAAGGCATCTTCATTGCCGAAAGTCCGAAGGTGATTCGCGTGGCGTTGCAAGCAGGCTACCAGCCGCAGGCCCTGCTCTGTGAACGGAAGCACATCGCGGGCGACGCGGCAGACATCATTGCGCAATGCCAGGAAACGGCAGACGACTTTCCCGTCTACACTGGCGAGCGGGAACTGCTGGCCGCCCTAACGGGTTACACGCTGACGCGCGGCGTGCTCTGCGCCATGCGTCGCCCCGCGCCGCCCACGGTGGCAGAGGTTTGCCGCAATGCGCGACGCATCGTGGTAATTGACGGCGTGGTGGACACAACGAACATCGGCGCCATCTTCCGCTCGGCGGCAGCACTCGGCATCGACGCGGTGTTGCTGACACCAACCTCGTGCGACCCGCTCAACCGCCGCGCCGTGAGGGTGTCGATGGGGACTGTGTTCCTTGTGCCGTGGACGTGGCTCGATGCGCCGCTCCACAGTCTGAACGAACTGGGCTTTAAAACGGCTGCCATGGCACTGACAGACGACAGCGTCCCTCTGGACTACCCTGCCCTCGCCGCCGAACCACGCCTCGCCATCGTAATGGGCACTGAGGGCGACGGGCTGGCGCACGACACAATCGCCGATGCCGACTACGTGGTGCGCATTCCCATGGCGCACGGGGTGGACTCGCTCAACGTGGCGGCGGCTTCTGCCGTGGCGTTCTGGGAATTGCGGTGCAGGTAGAGCACATTACGTTACGTTCGGTCTATACTAAGAGGGGCTGCATCAAATCGTGTTTTGATGCAGCCCCTCTTTGAGGATAAACGGCGTCGCAGCCTATAACTTTGACTTGTAGGTGATTTTCCCTGTGGCGGAATCGTCGTAGATGGCTTCCTTGAGCTGTTCGGGCGTCACGGGGACAGCGCTGCGCGTCAGTTCGGGCACGTTGTAGCTCTTGAGCAGGAGAAGGTTCTGCTCGGGGTCTTCCTGCGGCAGGAGGAAGGCCTTGTGGTCGTGGCCGTCCTTGTCAAAGTAAGCAATGTAGGGACGGGTGTACGACCCGTCGTCACGGCGCGAGGAGAAGACTATCCAGCGACCGTTGCTGCTCCACGTGTGGTAGCTGTCTACGTCGTTGCTGTTGGCGTTGGTGAGCGGATAGACTTCGCCCGTCTGGAGGTCCTTGACGTAGAGGTCGGACGATTTGTGCCAAATGTGGAACTGGCCGAAATCACCGAGGGTGAAGAGAAGGTAGCGACCATCGGGACTGACGCGCGGCACGGAGGCGCTCTTGCCCAGGGAGGCGCAATCGTACTCGAGGACGGGCTCGCCGAAGGTGCGCGTTTGTTCGTCGAAGGTCATGCTGTAGACGTTGTAACGAATGCTGTCGTAGACGACGGTGATGGCGTTCTCGCGCGCCTTCGTATCGCGGCCAGCGAACCAGCGCACGTAGGCGGAGCAGTAGTAGAGCTTCTTGCCGTCGGGCGCCCAGCAGGGGAAGGTCTCCAAATGGTCGTCGGTCTTCATGAGGTTGGTGGACGTGGCGGCGTCGGCGTCAAAGAATATGAGGTCGGAACCGAAGTCCATGACCTCGATTTTCTCTTTCTTCGAAATGTGGAAAGCCTGTCCCGTCTGGTTGGTGGAGAATACTACCCAATTGCGCTTCGGATGCCACGCGGGATAAACGCTCGACGACAGAATCGAGTCACTGTTCATGTTGAGTTTCTTGATTTTGCCGTTGTCCACAAACACCGTGCCGCCGTGGCTGGCACGCACGTGGAAGAGCATGCGCTTGGTGTCGTAGTTCTGGTAGTTGTGGCAGTTGACGCAGTGGTTGTTGAGCGAGTCGTAGCTGCGGTTGTTCTCGTAGATGGGCTTCTCGGAGAATGTCTCGAGGTCGCGCTGGTAGAGGCCGAGCTGGCGGTAGATTTCGTAGCTCGGTTCGATGAGACGGTAGGACAGATAGCGGTCGATGGGCTCAGCCACGTGGAGGGCGTAGGCAGGATGCTGCAACCACTTTCCGTCGCGGTGGGAATAGATGGTCACCTCAAGCGTGCCGTTCTGATTGTCCGCCAACAGGGCGTGCCACTCGGTGGAGTCGAACTTGAGTTTGCCGTCTTCGGTGGCGGCAGCGAGTATCTCACTGCTCTTGCCCTTGATGGCTGCTACAAATTCGTCGCCACCGGACGTCACCTGAATGTTGAGCGGGGCGATGTTTGAGGGAATATAGATGTCGCGGTAGTCGGGGTAGATTTCAGCAGCCTCATCGGTGGGCGTGGCATCGGAGGGGATGGCCGCATCCGAGCCGCACGCCGTGAGCGCACTGGCGACTACCAATCCTATAAAGAAATACTTGAGCTTCATATCGGTGAAAACGATTTGTTAGTTGACGGCTGATTTGCTGCTGCCAGCTGGTTTCACTTGGTTGCGGTCATTGTTCTCGCAATAGTAATAGTAGTAGTACGAACCTATCCAGTCGTCGCGCAGCGCGGCGCGAATCTTGGCATTGTATTCCTGGCGAATTTCTTCACGCTCCTTGTCGCTCTTGCCCTCGAAGGCACGGGCGCGCTCCTCCACGATAGGGGTCGCCGCCATGATGAAGGCTGCATGGACGGTCTGCTGGTTCCTCACGATGTCGGGGAAGGACTGCGCCAAGGTGGGACTGTTGCGCGAAGCGAGGAAGAGGGCCTGCTGCACGACAGGAGGTAGATTGTTGGGGTGACGCTGGGCGTAGATGCTGAGGTGGGGCTCACAGCGCACAAGGTCTTTGGAATAGATGCAGGCGGTCAAGGCCGTCACGAGCGACGGGTCGGAACCCGTGTTGAGCCCTGCGTTGTAGCCCAGGAAGGCGGGCGACACGTAATTCTGCTCGAAGCGCTGCTCGAGCGGGGCGAGACCGAGAATGCAACTGAGTTCGGGCGTATTTTTCACGAGCTCGCGGTCCTCAATCATGGGGGTGTACTTCTCTACGAAGTCCTGCTCGAAGGGCACGCTGCCGATGACGTGGAGGTACTTTCTCGCCAGTTCGTGCTCCTCGTTGAGGATGGCGCAGAGAGCCATGCACTTGAGGTAGTAGAGGTTGGGGCCGTTGACCACAGTGTGGTCCATGCCGCAGCGGTAGGCGACGTTGACCAGACCGGCGTAGAGGCTGGCGTCGGTGAGGAAGATGCCGTACTCCTCGTTGCCGTCGCGCTTGTCTAGCTCGAGGTCGGGGAAGTCGAAGGGTAAATCAAAGAGACGTTCGAGCAACTGATTGGTCTGCACCAGCGCCATGGCATAGTAGGCAGCCACGGCACGTGAGGGACGCTTGGCGGAGGTGGCGTCGTCGATGATGCCTTGCCAGTCCGCCACGAGGGTGCGGTTCTGCATGCGAGCGGTGAGGATGACGTTCTCGTTCCACTTCAAGGCGTAGAAGGTGAGCCCGGCAAAGAGCACAATGGCAACCACTGCGCCGGGGAACAATCCGCGGAAAACGCCGACGGGTGCCTGAGCCTTGCGGGGCTGCTTGCGCAGCACCACCCACTTGACGAGCACGAGCACAGCCAGCACCACGAGCACGAGGACGGGGATGAGGACGATGAGCGAAGGCTCGGACTTGTAGTAGAGGTTCGTGCCGCGACTCAACATCCAGCCCAGAATGGCAGCGGAAATGAGTGCCGAGGTGCCGCACCAACGCTTGGGCAGACCAAGCAGACGGTCAGCCAGAACAACGATGAACGTCAGCACAAGACTGAGCAGCACGCTGCCGAGCAGCAGGTTGTCGAACACCAGCAAGCCCCAGCGGGAAAACCAGTAGACGTTGCCCCACGACTTGTCCAGAAGGAACTTCATCTGGGTGTCGCTCGTCGTGATGAAATTGGCCTCGGCCGAACGTGCGAAGACGTCGCCGTAGATGCAGTAGCAGAAAATCCAAAAGAGGATGAACGTGACGATGTAGTTCCAGGGCAAACGCGCCAATCGGCCAGGCTTGGCTGCCGCTGCGGGCGCTCCGGCGCTGGCCGACGTGGAAGCAGCAGCAGCCGACCTGCTGGCCGGCTGCGCTGATGAGGATGCATTAACTACGTCGTTTCTCTTTTTCTTAGACATATAGTTTAATGGTTGGTAGTATCTCCATTGAATGTTTTATTTCACGGCAACCTTAGCACCGTTCACGACGTACATGCCAGGGACAAAGCCGTCCACACGGGTGACGGGCTGCGTGAGGTTGACGGTGCGCACGCGCTTGCCGTCGACGCTATAAATATTGACAGGGCCTTCTTTCATGACGTGGATGGTAATGCAGCCATCGCCGCCAGTTGCACCCACGTAGTCGGCAGAGACGGCATCGTCGATGCTTGTGCGTGTAATGTCGAAGTCGTACTGCTCGTCGAGGTATTCTAGACGGGTGGCAATCCATTCGGTGATGTAGTCCACGTCGCCGGCAATGTCACCATGATAGGACGACCAACGGGCCTGCTCGCGTTCTGTGGCAGCGCTCTCGTTGAAGAGGTCAAGATAGTCGGTGAAGAGGGCGGTGAGATTCTCCTGCGAGAAATAGGTAGTGCGGAGTTCGGCGTAACGCTCCTTCAGCTCTGTCTCCCAGTTCCAGGTGGAACTGTTCTGCAAGCGGTAGAAGATAGTGTGGGTGCCGTGTTCATATCGCGTGAGGAAGGTAGTGAAGTCCTGGTTGGCGTAGGTATAGTTGCTGCTGCCGTCCCAGCGGCGACCCCACGTACCGTCGAGGTCCCAGGGGGCGATGCCTATCATCTTGGCGTTCTCAGAACCCAACTGGTCATAGTTGAAGAAGAACATGTTCTTGCCGTGATTGTCCGTAGCAAGCATGAGCTCGATGAAGAGGTAGTAGTCGGTGATTACAGGATAGTCGAACCACTCCTGCAATTCGTCCTCAAAGACAGCGTCCGTGCTGGTAGCGACGAAGTTGACGGCGTTCCACAGCGGTCCCCAGTCAATTTTTTCGTCCTCATAGTCGGGATATTTCACTTCATAGCTGGCCCACGTTTCGGAGCCGCTGTTGTTGTCATAGCTTCTGGGCGCCGTCTTGGGATAATAGTTTCGGTCAGACTCGTGACCCATGAATACCTCATAGCTCCACTGGGACGACTTGTAGAGCGAGCCATGAATGGTATCAGCCGACGTGGCAGTTGCTGCCACAAACTTCTTCAACTTCAACTGCTTGCGGTCCATTTTTTCCGTCATGCAGTAGATGCCGTGGTATTCGCCGTTGAGGAACACCTCTACAAACTCGCCGCGTGTACCTGTGCGCGCCTTTTTCTCCCAACCGGCACGACGGTGGTAGGGAAGCGTGGAGAAATCGTTCCAGAGGTCGGTCGAAACGCGGTTGCGCATGCAAGCCTCGTCCACAGCCATGGCGTCGAGAATCCAGTTGTTGTCGTCGCGCAGACCAAAGTATTCGCGGTCGACAGAGTTGCCGTTAGCGTCTCTCAATTTAACGGCATAGCTCTTCTTGTTGTAGCCCAAAGCCGACGCACCGCGGTAGCGGAAGGCGGCAATCACCGTGGAGTCGTAACCCGCATAGTTGGCATCGGTCACGCGCATGCTACCCGTCGTGTAAGTGGACGAGTTGCAGCTCGCCAGCGTCACCTCCACGATGGGGAGGAAGGTGAAATTGAGTTCGGCGGTTGCCACTACAGAATCACCCAAAAGTACAGACATCGTATAAGGCTCGGCGCACGAGAGGTTCTCGATGGTGATGGTGCCAGTCTCGTCGGCGGTGAAGTCACCGATGCTGAGCGCATAAGCGTTCGAGTCAGTCTCCTCAGTGGCCCAAACCACTTCGAGTTCAGCCATATAGTCGCCGCCACCACGCACCGAGGTGGGCACGGGGCAGTAGTAAACCTTGTCGCCAGTGTCGTAGACGAGGTCTTTGCCGTTGAGGCGTACAGAGTCTACGATGGACGTAAATTCGGTATCGGTCACAGTGCCGCCGCCACCACTCGTCATCACGGACTTGCCATTTTCGTCGTAGAGGATGAACGCACCGTTAGTGTCCGTCGAAGACTCGTAGGTGCCTACGAGATAGGTGCCGTCGGTGCGCACGTTGAAGTACTGACTGGGGTAGCTCACGTTGCTGATGACGAGCGCACCGTTGCCGTTTTCTTCAAAAATCCAGCGACCCGTGTCGTCAGTGACAGAGGTGGACAACGCCAAGCCTTTGGAGAGGTAGACACGGTCGGCATTCTGTTCGCGCTGACCCGTGTAGACGATGTATTCGCCAGTGGCAGCGTTCTGGATGGTGTAGCCCGAACCGCTTTTTGCCACCTCCCACCACACGTCGGTCGAAGACGTTGCAGAAGAGGTCAGGTAGTAGATGTAAGGCACGGCATTATGGTACGACCCAAGCGCCATACTGCCACCGGAATAGTACGAGCAGACAAAACGATACTTTTCCCCATCAGTGATGGAGAAACCTGCCCGCACGGCAAGCACAACAAAGAGACTTGCCATCAAGAGTAAAGTTTTCTTCATAAACAGAAATAGATATGTGGGTGATAATTTGTGACAAAATTACAACATTGTGAGGATTTTACATCGGCTTGCACCCTTTAATTTGAGGATGGCAGGCATTTTTAACGCTATTTGCCCACGATAAGGGTCATCACCTCTGCCGTTAACGTCCTTTCAGCATACCCCGCGAAGGCGGCTCACAATGTTTTCAGCAGGGAACGATATACAAGTTGTCTCTGAATGGAAATATCACACGGATTCACTCAAATTAGATAGAGATGTCCACATAAAATTCGTGTGCATAGTCCATATATGCGCCGATAATTTGCACGAGGAAAAAGATATGTTTTTCCCTTTCCAAAAAAGTCCTG
>JAUNOO010000053.1 GCA_030531095.1 Bacteroidales bacterium | reverse complement strand
CTTTTTCCTCGTGCAAATTATCGGCACATATATGGACTATGCACACGAATTTTAGGTGGACATCTCTATCAAATTTGAGTGAATCCCTGTGATATTTCCATTCAGGGACAACTTGTATATCGTTCCCTCAAATTTTGTCGCGCAGATAGCGGGCGGTATAGCCCTTGTCTTGAGCCACGATTTCCTCCGGCGTGCCTTGCGCCATGATTTGTCCGCCCTCGCGGCCGCCTTCGGGACCCAGGTCAATGATGTAGTCGGCACATTTGATGACGTCGAGGTTGTGCTCAATGATAACCACCGTGTGGCCGCGCTCGATGAGGGCGTTGAAGCTTTTGAGCAGCGTGCTGATGTCGTGGAAGTGCAGGCCCGTCGTTGGTTCGTCGAAGATGAAGAGTGTGGGCTCCGACTGTTCCTGACCGAGGTAGTACGCCAACTTCACGCGCTGGTTTTCGCCGCCCGATAGCGTCGCGCTCGACTGCCCCAGCTTGATGTAGCCCAAACCCACCGCCTGCAACGGGCGGAGGCGGTTCACCACTGCGCGTGCGCCGTGCTCGCCGAAGAATTCGATGGCCTGGTTGATGGTCATTTCGAGGATGTCGTAGACGTTCTTGTCGTGGTAGAGCACGTCGAGGATTTCCTTCTTGAAGCGCTTGCCGTGGCACGCCTCACACTCCAGCACCAGGTCCGCCATAAATTGCATTTCCACCTTTATGGTGCCGTCGCCTTTGCATTCCGGGCAGCGTCCGCCGTCGGCGTTGAAGCTGAAGGCGGAAGCCTTATAGTTCATTTGTTGTGCCAGCGGCTGCGCTGCCAGAAGCTTGCGGATTTCATCGTAGGCCTTCACGTAGGTAGCTGGGTTGGAACGCGTCGATTTGCCAATGGGATTCTGATCCACAAACTCCACAGCCTTGATGGCGTCCGTATCGCCTTCCAGACTGACGAATTCGCCCGGCTGCTCGCCGGCAATGTCGAGCGCGCGCTGCACGGCGGGATAGAAGATGTCGCGCACGAGCGTGCTCTTGCCCGAACCGCTCACGCCCGTCACCACCGTCATCACGTTGAGCGGGAAGCGTGCGTTGATGCCCTTCAGGTTGTTGGCGCGGGCGCCCACCACGTCGATGTATTGTTTCCAGGCGCGGCGCGAGCGCGGCAGGGCTATCTGTTCCGCCCCGCTCAGATAGTCGAGCGTGTGGCTCACTCCCGGCGCGACGGTCAGTCCGGCGGCATACTTGCCCTGCCAGACCACCTCGCCGCCCAGTCGGCCCGCGTCGGGACCTATGTCGATGATGTAGTCGGCGGCGCGGATGATTTCCTCGTCGTGTTCCACCACCACCACCGTGTTGCCCAGGTCGCGCAATTGTTGCAGCACGCGGATGAGGCGCTCCGTGTCGCGCGAGTGGAGGCCGATGCTCGGCTCGTCGAGGATATAGAGCGAGCCCACCAGCGCCGAGCCGAGCGACGTGGCAAGGTTGATGCGCTGGCTCTCGCCGCCCGACAGCGAATTCGACTGACGGTTGAGCGTCAGGTAGCCCAGTCCCACGTCGCAGAGGAAGTGGAGGCGGTTGCAGATTTCGGGCATCAGCCTTGCCGCCACGTGTGCGTCGTGTTCCGACAGTTCCAGGTGGTCGAAGAAGTCCTTCAGCTCCACCACAGGCAGGTTCACCAGTTCGGTGATGCTGCGTCCGCCCACCTTCACGTATTCCGCCTCGGGCCGCAACCGCGTGCCGCCGCAGTCGGGGCAGGTCGTCTTGCCGCGGTAGCGCGCCAGCATCACGCGGTACTGAATCTTGTACTGCTCCTTCTCCAGCATGCGGAAGAAAGCGTCGAGGCAGACGTCGTCCATCCCCTCGCCGCCGTGCCAGAGCATGCGCTTCTGCACCGCCGTCAGGTTGTAGTAAGGCTCAAAAATGGGGAAATTCACCTTAGGCGCGCGGCGACAGAACTCCGTCTTCCACATTCCCATCTTCTCCCCGCGCCAGCACATAATAGCCCCGTCGTAAATGCTCAGCGCCGAGTTGGGCACCACCAGATGCTCGTCGATACCGATGATGCGGCCGAAGCCTTCGCAGCGCGGGCAGGCACCCAGCGGTGAATTGAAGGAAAACATGTTGTCGTCCGGGTCGCGGAACGTGATGCCGTCCGCCTCGAAGCGCGTCGAGAAGCGGTGGAGCGCGCGCGAGGGGTAGAACCTCAGCAGGCACTCCCCGTCGCCCTCATAGAGCGCCGTTTCCACCGAGTCCGTCAGTCGCGACACCGTGTCCTTCTCCGTCCCCACCGCGAGACGGTCGATGAGAAGCAGCAAGTCGTCCCGAGTCGCCTCGTCCGTCTCGAGCGGTGCGCACATCAGCGCCGGGTGCTCCGCCATGAAGTCCTCCATGCGCACCACCTCCCCCTTCACGTCCAGTCGCGAGAGCCCCTGCTTGAGGTAGATGTCGAGCTGCTGCCCCAGCGTACGGTCAGCCTGTTGGCGCAGCGGCGCCAGCACCGTGAACCGCGTCCCCGGCGAATAGCTCAGCGCCGTCTGCACCACGTCGTCCGGCGAGTGCCGGCGCACCTCCTGCCCGCTCACGGGCGAAAAAGTATGTCCCACGCGGGCAAATAGCAGTCGCAGATAGTCGTACACCTCAGTCGAAGTCCCCACCGTAGAGCGCGGATTCCGGCTGCTCACCTTCTGTTCGATGGCGATGGCAGGCGGGAGCCCCTTGATGTAGTCGCATTCCGGCTTGTGCATACGTCCAAGAAACTGCCGGGCGTATGCCGACAGACTTTCCACGTAGCGTCGTTGGCCTTCAGCGTAGAGCGTATCGAAAGCCAGCGACGACTTGCCCGAGCCCGACAGGCCCGTGACAACGATGAGGCGGTTGCGCGGAATGTCAAGACTGATATTCTTGAGATTATTCACGCGCGCCCCCTTGATGGATATGAATTTAGAAGGTTTTGGAGTTTGCGGAGCGTTCATGCGAGCGTAGTTTGAGTCTATAGTAGGTGCAAAAATAAAAATAAAACGCGAGAAATCAGCGCCCCACTTCTGAAATCGGCTGCCCCATACCTATAATATATACGCGCGCGTGAGAAATCAACAAAACTACAGCTCTAATTTTTGATGCCTGCCCCAGAACCGCCCCTCTGGTATTACCTGACAGTGATAATGTCGCGCAAGTCAGTGGTGTAGCAGGGCGACTGGTATTCGCGGCGGGTATCATTCCCGCAACTCTCCTGCACTGCCACGCGGATGGCGTCGGGTCCCAGGCGGTTGCGGATTTCGTCGACGGCCTTGAGCAGGCGCTCCTGCTGCACGCGGTCGACGGCGTCGAACATATTGGTCTGCACCGCGCCGTGCTGGAGACCGCCGAGCACGACGCCCGCCTTCTTGTAGCCATAGCCGGGCTTGAAGATGCGCTCAAGGCACTGCATGGCGGCGCTGACGAGTTCGCGACCGTCGCTGGTGGCGACTTCGAGCTGCACGCTGATGGAGTCGGCGTGCTGGGGGAGGTCGGGACGGTGGCGGTCGGTGCGGATGTAGACCTCGACCACCTGCGCCGCACTGTGTTCGCGCCGCAACTGGGCGGCACAGGTGACGGCGAAGTCCGCCACGAGGGCGCGCAGGTGCTCGTAGTCGGAGATGGGACTCTTGAAGGAATGGGAGCGCATGAGGCTCTTGCGCGCTTGGGGCGTCTCCACGGTGTGCAGTTTCTGGCCGTTAAGTTCGCGCCACGTCATCACGGCGGGCTGGGCAAAGAGGGCGCGCACGCGGCTCTCGCGCCACTGGGCAAAGTCGTAGGCGGTCTGCACGCCGCAACCTTGGAGGCGTGCCCGAAGCTGCCGCCCAATGCCCCACACGTCGCCCACGTCGGTCAACTGCAACGCCTTGAGGCGCCGCTCCTCCGTGTCGATGAGGCAGCACCCTTTGTAGCCCGCATAGCGCTTGGCGAAGCGGCTGGCCATCTTCGCGAGGGTTTTGTTGGGCGCAATGCCGACGCTCACCGGTATGCCCGTCCATTGCTTCACCGTGGCGGCAAGCCGTTGCCCCAGCGCCTGCGGTTCGGGCACGCCGTCGAGGTCGAGAAAACACTCGTCGATGCTGTACACCTCAGTGCGCGGCACGAGGCGACCCGCCACCGACATCACGCGCCGCGACATGTCGCCGTAGAAGCGGATGTTGCCCGAGCGCACGCAGAGTTGCCCTTGGTCCACAAGACTGCGCAGGCGGAAGAAGGGCTCGCCCATAGGGATGCCCAAATCCTTCGCCTCGTTGCTCCGCGAAACGACGCAGCCGTCGTTGTTGGAGAGCACCACGACGGGACGGTCGCGCAACTCGGGCGCAAAGACGCGCTCGCAGCTCACGAAGAAGTTGTTGCAGTCCATCAGTCCTACCATTGCCGTCGTCCGTTTTTCGGGAATTCTTTATCTTGCCTGCCGTCCTGTCCGGCGCGGGGGCTATACCTATATAATATATATACGCGCGCGAGGAAATATGGCGCGGAAAAAATTAGTGCACCTTGTGGATGACGTACGTCACCACGCCCCACACCTCGAAGTTGTCGCCCTCGCCCACCGTGATGGGCGGATAGTCGTCGTTGGCGGGGCGCAGCACGGCGCCGTCGGGTGAGAGTTCAACGTACTTCAGCGTGAACTCGCCGTTGAGGACGCAGACCGCCATGTCGCCGTTGTGCACCTCGAGTGCCTTGTCCACCACCACGATGTCGCCGTCGTGGACATCGGCGTCCACCATCGAGTCGCCCGCCACGCGCGCCATAAAGGTGCTCTCGGGGTGCATCACGAGGTCGTGGTTGAGGTCGATGCCGTTTTCCATGTAGTCCTGCGCCGGCGAAGGAAAGCCCGCGCGCACCCCCTCGTCGGCGAAGGGATACTCCTGACCGTCGTGCTGACCAGCTTTGAAGAATTGTAGTTTTGCCATAACGCAAAATTAAGAAGAATAATTCAGCCCTCAAAAATTATCCAGGGCTATTGAAAATTAGTCCTGAGCTCTTGGGTAAAAAGCTCAGGACTAGTTTTCAAAAGCTCAGGACTAAGTGGCGCACGGCGATGCGGACGGAAAAAGAAAAGGGTGCTCCGACATCTCATCGAAGCACCCTGAAAATAATAATTTAATTCATAAGGCTGGTTTGCTTCCAGCCGATTACAAAAGAATCTCCTTACTTCAAGTTCGGGTTGATTTCACCCCACTTGGCAATCTCGGGAACGATGTTCAGCGTCACGAGTTCGTCGCGCATCTTGCAGAGGTGCGTGTAGCTGGCGTCGAGCGTTGCCAATTCCTCGGGCGTGCCCACGGGCATGGTGTAGGTGCAACCGTTCGTGTCGAGCGTCGTGTTCATTGCCATCATGATGTGGTTGTACTTCTCGTTGTTCACGAACGTACCGGCGGGGAAGCGGAACTTCTCGCCGCCCATCACTGAGCGAATCATTTCGACGGAGAGGTATGCGGGGCTCTGGAAGGAGCTGCGGCGACGCAGTTCGATGATCTTGGCACCGCCCTGGATAACGTCCTTCTTCATCTGCTCCCACTCTGCCTCGGGGAACTCAGCCGTACCGATGATGTCGGTGAGGGCGCGACCTGCAACCTTAACGGCGCTGCCGAATACTGCCATCTGCTCGCCGTGGCCGCCATAGGTGGCGCAACCGGTGATTTCGCTCTGCATCACGCCGAACTTCTTGGCGAGTGCGCTCTGCAGACGGGTGCTGTCGAGGGCAGCGAGGGTGGTTACCTGCGAAGGCTTCAGGCCAGAGTAGAGGAGCGTCACGAGACCCGTCAGGTCGGCGGGGTTGAAGATGATGACCACGTGCTTCACGTCGGGGCAGTAGGTCTTGATGTTCTTGCCGAGCTGTTCGGCGATTTCGCAGTTGCCCTTGAGGAGGTCTTCGCGGGTCATGCCTTCCTTGCGGGGTGCACCACCGGAAGAGATAATATACTTGGCGTCCTTGAAAGCCTCGGCGACGTCGGTGGTAGCCACGATGTTTACATCGCCGAAACCGCTCTGACGCATTTCCTCAGCCACGCCCTCCGGAGAGAAGACGTCGTAGAGACAGATGTTGTTCGTCAAGCCCATCATCAAGGCTGTCTGCACCATGTTGGAACCGATCATACCGGCTGCACCAACAATCACGAGTTTGTCGTTAGTCAAAAATGCCATAGTTGTACGTTTTTATTTTTAGAGTTGATTGTTTGTTTCTTCAGGCGGAGCGCCCCCATTTTGGAGGCTGGAGGCTAAGCCCCGTTTTTCCTCCGCAAAAGTACAAATTTCCTATGTGAAACGCCGCGCCCCAAATCAAGTTTTTCTCTTAAATAAGACTAAGATTTTCCGACAGGCGGGGCGCTTGTTAAGAAAGCACTAAGCAAGTGTTACAAATCGTCAAGCATGACGAACGACGCCCAGTAGAAGGGGTCGTCATAGCCGGCGGCGCGGACGGCGGTCTGGGCTTCGCGAAAGGCGGCGTGCTTGGACTTGCCCTCCATCAGGCTGGCGTAGAAGGCCGACATCATCGTCATCGTGGCGGCGTCGCTGACGCTCCAGAGGCTCATGAGGAGGGTGACGGCACCCGCTTTCTTGAAACCGCGCTGGAGGCCGAAGACACCGTCGTCGCGGACTTCGCCAACGCCCGTGCGGCAGGCGGACATGACGACGAGCTCGGCGCCGCTCAGGTCGAGGAACGAAATTTCGCGCGCGGTGAGGATGCCGTTTTCGATGCCTTCGGGCAGGCTTCCGCCCTGGAGCACGTAGTTTGAACCCGCAAAAAGAAGGCCGGAGCGGTTGAGCGGATTGCTGGTGGAGACGTCCTGCACGAGGGTGCGGAAGCGGTCGTGGTTGTTGAGTTCGGCATCGGTGAAAGCGAAGCCGTGGGTCGCCACGTGAATGATGCTCTGCCCTCGGCCGTTGAGGGCCTTGAAGGCTTCTTCGGTGCCCTGTTCGCCCTCAAACATGTTGGTGGGGACATCGTGCTGCATGAGCTGTTCGCCGATGGCGTCGGCTTCGTAGAGCGTGCCAGCGAGGTAGCCAACGCCGCCGCGCTGTGCCAGCGAGTCGAGGGTGAGTGCGCTCTCGGCGAGGGCGAGGTCGGTGTAGTTGTCCTGGGGCATTTCGAACTCATAGTTCTGAAAATCCACATGGGCGGCAAGGATGGCGGCCTGGTCCATGTCGTATTCGAGACCACCGAAGACGGTGGCGGACTGATAGCCCGCAGGGGCAGCAGTACGGCGCGCGACGAGGCGCGTGGAGGAGAGGCGGTGGCAGTCGAAGCGGTCGGCAACGGTAGTGAGCGAATCGAGCGCCAGATATTCGGCACCCAACTGGTAGAACATGCCCACTGGCGCGAAATAGAGGGTCTTGACGTCGGCGAGTTCGGGCAGGAGGCGACCCCATATCAGTTGGCCGAAGCGCGGGTCGCGATAGATTTTGTCGATGCCCTTGCGGGTGTTGAGCGACTGCGACAGAACGTCGGCGCCATAGCCTATCTGCTCGAGGTCGTAATCGTCGAAGAGCACTTTGCAGCGCGGGGAGTCCCAACCCTGGCGGAGGTAGAGGGCAATGTAGGTTTCGCCTGCGCCGCGCACGTTGAGGTTCATCAGTTCGATCGCCACTTCGTCGGGCTTCAGAGCGGCAGCTACGTCGAGGAAGTCGTCGTCGAAGCTCGCCATGAAGTCGCCAAACTGCTTGCAGTCCTTGACCAGCTGCTTCTCCAACCGCGCCACTTCTGCCAAGGGGCCGGCGGTGCGCTGGGCGCGCTCGGCTGGGGGCAGGCTGAAGGCGGCGTCGATGTCGCGGCGCAACAGTTCCATGCGCTCAAACTTCTGCAGCAGAAGGGAGTCGCCCGTCTGTTGCAGGAAGGTGCGGAAGTTGATTTCGGAGTTGAGCAGAAGTCCCTTCGTGAAGAGTTGGGCGTTGTAGGCATCGGCAAGAAGTTCGCCGTTGTCGCGGTGCAAGAACGCCATCAGCGGTGCGGCCTTGAAGAGGAAGCTCTTTGTGTTCCAGTAGGTTTCGCGCTCGGCGGTGGTCTGGTGCGAGAAATTGTTGCGCACCACGCTCGTCTGCAACTGGAGCGCCTGGTGGTAATAGGTCTGCACCTTGTCGGCGTCGATGTCGTTGTAGTAGCGCGCCAGATTGTAGAACATCGACACATTCTCGGGATGGTCTTCGCCGAGGGTACTCAGCTGCAACGGTTTGGCGCGCTCGGCTATCTGGATGGCCTGCAAAGTGTCGCCGCAGGCGTAGTTGTAGAGCGCCAGGTTGGAGAGGCTCTTCGCATAGATGGAACTAAGGGTGTCGCCCGTCTGCTCGTAGATTTGCATGGAGCGCTCGCTGTAGACGCGCGCCGTGTCGAAGCGTTCCAAGTTGTAGTTGGCCAACGCGACGGTGCCGAGTACGTCCGCCAAAAGCAGGGGTTCTTTGCCGTAGCTGCGCAGGAGTTCGACGGCGTGGAGTCCGCTGTCGACAGCCGCCTCATAGTCGCCGGCGGAGATGTGGAGCCCCGCCATCTTGTTGAGGGCAACTGCCATTTCCTTGAAATCGCCTTGCTGGCGGAATATCTCGAAGGCGTTCTGCACCAGACTTATGGCCTGACGGTAGTTGCCTGAGACCGATACGACTTCGGCTTGCTTGTTGAGGACGCGGGCGTAATTGGCATCGCCCTTGGCGTCGTCGCCCAACCGCCGCCCCAGCTGGATGCTGTATTCCTCAGCTTTCTCGGTGTCGCCCTTCTTGTTGTAGGCGATGGAGAGCTCGCTCAGGCAGCGCATGTAGTCGGCGTGGCTGTCGCCCACAATGCTGAGCAGCAGGGGGCGGGCTTCGTCGAGCAGGACGATGCTCTCGTCGTAGTGCTCCATCGCCGTACTCACCACGGCGCGGTTGACGAGCAGTTTGGCGAAGGCGAGGGTATTGGTCTGCGCCTCGTCGCGGAATATCTGCACGGCCTCGTCGGCATACTGCACGGCCTGCGCATAGGCACGCAACGAGGCGAGGCGCGACGCGTGGTTGGCAAGCATCATGGCATAGCCCAAAGGGTCTTGGGCGTAGACTTTTTTCCCGACGGCAAACACCTCACGACTTATCTCGTCGGCCTTCGCCATGTTTTCGTCCTGGGCATAACATACGGCCAGGTTGTTGAGCGCATTGAGGTAGTCGGGAGAGCCTTTCTTCAAGTCCTTGAGCGACTGCTCGCCCAACACGATGGCGCGCTTGAAGTCCTCCGGATTTCCGCGCGCTGTGAGGAAGGCGCTCATATTGGCAAGTGTAATGGCGTACTGGGCGTCCTTCTTGTAGGAGTGTTCCTTGAAAATACTGAGGGCTTCTTCGCCGAGTTTCACGGCAGTGTCGTAGTCACCGACGTTGGCGTAATAAATGGCTTCGTCGTTGAGCGCCGTCGCCACGTGCCGCACTTCGCAATCCTCTGCCGCCCGCCGCACGTCAATGACACGCTGCCCCAAACGGATGGCTGCGTCGCGGTCGTTGGTCTGTGAGGCGGAAGCCGCCATGCACGACAGCATCATGGCGTAGCGGAAAGTGGCCTTGGTGGTGTCGCACAGGCTGCAATAGCGGTCTGCGAGGCGGTAGGCCTCCGCCGACTGCCTCTCGTTGTTGGCTCTCAGCGCCGCGTCATAGATGGAGTCCAACTGTTCTGTCTGCGCCACGACGGAGAGCGCCCCTACGCAACAGCACAGAAGAAGTAATATTTTTTTCATCACATAAAACATTTAGTCCTGCCGGCCCTCCCGACCGGCACAATACTACTGCCTCCCATTACCCGACGAGAAGCGGTCTCGCAATTACTTTTTGCAACAGGGTACGCTGTCGACGGGCACAGATTGATTGTCTAAGGCATCGATAAGCAGTGAGTCTACATCGCGATAAGTACCCGTGGTTTTTACCATAGTCCCAGAATCCTCAACTTTGTCTCTATTTTTGCAAATCTTATCCCATACAAAGTTGAAATATCTGGTTGTCAAATCCAAAAAGGTACAACCATCAGCTGCAATCAAATCTTTGACTTTACCGGCACACTTCTGATTGATGGTGTAAATCTTCTTGCCTGCCTTATCAAAAATTCTCACCATAGCGTCCTGCGACACTCTCAAAATCTGCATCTCATCCAATTTTTGATACACCTTGACAGCCGATTCGTTGTTCACCTTTCCGGTTTTGACATCACCTCTCACTTCATACACATAATATTCTTCCGCCACGGCAGATTCTTGTGCTACAGCCTTTGTCGAGCACAGCGTTAGGAGTGCGAACAGCACAAACAATACATTCTTATACATACTTTTTTCTTTTGTCAATGAGTTTACAAATAAATAGATTTCGCGCAAAACTTGCCATGTGAAGCTGCATGGATGTACTTCACTAAAGCAATATAGAGCCCCCGCGCTTCAGAAACAAGAATTACGGAAGTGATGATGACCGCCATGGGGACGTAGATTTCCAGACGCTCATAGGACAGGTAGCTCAGCCACACCAACAAGGCCAGCCAGGCGAACGTGAGAAGGCGCAAAAGAATCTTTGAATTGGCCAGAAAAATGCCGAACGGCGTTTTGCCCCGCGCCACGAAGCGCAGCCAGTAGAACTGCCACAGCGCGGTGATGTAGCCCACGATGATGGTAATCAACCACATCCATTCGTCCGACACAGTTATGACATTACGCTGGTCGAGTAGCGTCTGAATGGCATAGCCCTGTACCTTCAACCCGGGCATTTTCCCGAGCGGCGTATAGTGCATGTCCTGCTCCTCGGTGATGGAGCCCAACAGCACGATGCGGTCCTTCAGCAAATCCACGTTCTGGGCGATGGAGTCGTAGTTGACCACGGGGAAGTCCATGAAGCGGTAGTTGATGAAGCGGTCGGCACGCTGTCCTTGCGGCAAAGCTTGTTCCCGATAGGCCTCTGCTATCTTGGCGGTGAAGGACTCCACTGGCTTTCCTTCCAGTTTCCGCTCAACGCTGAGATAGCGCAGGCAGGTCGACGACATATCGCCCACAGCATTGACGTATCCTTCAATGGTTCTGTCGTTTGCGAAGAAAGGTCTCACCACGTTATGGAAACTGCCGTCCGCCGAACTGTAATCGATAAGCTTGTTGGCAAACACTGTCGCAGGCATATCGGCAGCCACTTCCATGATTCTCATATCTGCCGCCACGTCTTCCTTCTCGCCCTCAAATATCACGTCCACACCGATGACAGCGGGCTCGCACTTCCCCACTTCTTCCAGCACGTCGGCAATCTCGCCCCTGTCGTACAGGGGAGTGATATCCACGAGCGTAATGTTAGGGCTCTGTGGCGGTTCCACATCGTCCTGCCAAGCCACTCTGTAATAAAGATCCGAAAGGGAAAACTCTTCTATAGCACGCGCCACTGGACTCAGAAAATAAATATTGAATGACAGGAAAACCAAGATTCCCATCAACAACAACGAGACCAAGCACACCAGCAAGTGGTCGATACAGAACGAACGAGTCCAGATTCTTTTCATAACTTTGCGCTTTTGCTTTCGCCTTGGCAATCAGGCGACAAGCCATTTCACGCCGCCCCTGTGTGCGGCGATAAAAAACATCTGCGAAAAGAGAGGCGATCCACACAAGTGCTTCCCACTGGTTGCACTTTCACACCCCTCTTTTCGCCGATGTCAACTGTTAGTTTTAATTATTTCTCTTCTGCAACACCAATGGTTACACGGTTGCTGTCGTTCTCCTTGAACGGCTGCACGGTGTCGCCCTTGAAGTCGGTAACGATACGCGACGCGTCGATGCCGTGGCGCTCGGTGAGCAGGCGGGCAACGCTCTTGACGCGCTTCTCGGAGATGGCCTTGTTGATGGCAGCCGTACCCGTACCGGCGTCGGCGTAAGCCGTGAGGTCAACCTTTGTTTCGGGGTGCTTCTTCAAGAAAGCAGCCAGGTCGCTGACCTTGCGCTCCTCGGAGGCCTTAACCACTGCGCTGTTGATGTCGAAGAAAATCTCCACGCGAATCTTCTCCTTAGGCTTCGGAGCGGGCGGAGGCGTGGGAGCCGGCTTGCGCTCTTCCACAACGGGAGGAGGTGCAAAGCCCGTGTTGGCATCTCGCGTGTTGTCGAAGTCGTGGTGAGCCAGAGCGGCGTTCACGTTCGACTGCACTTTGGGTTTGAAACCAAACTTATACGTCACGCCGACCATGGCGGTAGCCTGCCAGTCGGGGCTCTGGTTGATCTTCGAGTTGAAGCGGTCGTTCAGGTGGTTGATGTTACCTTCAAGACTGATGCCCCAGTGCTTGGCCACGTTCACTTCGAAGAGCAAGCCCAAGCGGTAGTTGTGTACAAAGCGGTCATCACCATACCAGCCGAGGGGTTCGTTGCCCCCAGCTGCGGCGAGCACGCCAGCTTGGTCTTCATTTTCCCAAGCATAGGTCAGACCCACACCGCCCACGAGCATCACGTTGAACACGTGGTGTTTCTTAGGAGCAAAGAGGTTGTTGAGATTAATCAACACGTCAAGGTTCGACGTCACATAGTTGAAGTCGTAAGTCTGGTCATTGCCAGCAACCTTATAGCCGGCCTTGTTCATCCAGCCCGATACGTGGAGACGCGCACCGACCACCGGGGTGAAGAAACGACCCACGGAAACGGCACCGATGGGAGTGACGAGCTCAGAGAACGAGTTGTTGGTGAAAGTCACCTGACCACCGCCCTGCACCCCTACGAAAGTATAGGGATAAGGCTCATAGTCGCGTTCGTTCCCCTGCGCCGAGGCGGGTAATACTGACAACAGGGTCAGCAACGCCGCTGCAAAGAAGTACTTCTGTTTCATATAGTTTGATTTAAATGGATTCTCTTTTCAGCCCAATCTGACATTGGGTTTCCACAGGGATTCTGCCCATATGTATCACGTCTGTCGACATTTGCACATCAGCATCCGACCGCAAATATAAGAAAAAACCCTACTTAGAGCAAGCAAATTTTAAGGAAAAGTAAAAATTTCCTCAAAATATCGGGAACAGTCCACTCCAACAGCTCTGACGCAGGGTTTAAAAGCATTGAAAAAATCGAGGATTCTATGGACTACACTTCAACAACGCGGGCATAAAATCGAGAAGGCAATGCGACTCTGATTTTATGCCCGCATTCTGTTCAGCAGTCCTAAAGGGAATGATATACTAGTTGACCTTGAATGGAAATATCATGTGGATTCACTCAAATTTG
>JAUNOO010000052.1 GCA_030531095.1 Bacteroidales bacterium | reverse complement strand
GACGGTACCCCCGTCGACATCGTGCTCAACCCGCTGGGTGTGCCTTCGCGTATGAACATCGGTCAGATCTTCGAAGCCGTCCTCGGCGCAGCCGGCCGCAAGCTCGGCGTCAAGTTCGCCACCCCCATCTTCGACGGTGCCAAGCTCGAAGACCTCTGCGAATGGACCGACAAGGCAGGCCTGCCGCGCTACTGCTCCATGCAGCTCTACGACGGCGGCACGGGCGAGGCCTTCGACCAGAAAGCCACTGTGGGCGTCACCTACATGCTCAAGCTCGGCCACATGGTAGAAGACAAGATGCACGCACGTTCAATTGGTCCGTACTCTCTCATCACGCAGCAGCCCCTTGGCGGTAAAGCCCAGTTTGGTGGTCAGCGTTTCGGAGAGATGGAAGTCTGGGCCATCGAAGCCTTCGGTGCATCCCATGTCCTCCAGGAAATCCTCACCATCAAGTCCGACGACGTGGTGGGCCGTTCCAAGGCCTACGAAGCCATCGTCAAGGGCGACCCCATGCCTACGCCGGGCATCCCCGAGTCGCTCAACGTCCTGCTGCACGAGTTGCGCGGTCTTGGCTTGAACATCACGCTTGAATAAAAAAACAGTAACTCTTTACACACATACACTTTAAAGAAAATGGCATTTAAGAAAGACAATAAGATAAAGAGTAACTTCACGAAGATTACCATCAGCCTGGCGTCCCCCGAAGACATTCAGGAAAATTCGTACGGTGAGGTCCTCAAGCCCGAGACCATCAACTACCGCACCTATAAGCCCGAGCGCGACGGTCTCTTCTGTGAGCGCATTTTCGGTCCTACCAAAGACTACGAGTGCCACTGCGGTAAGTACAAGCGCATCCGCTACAAAGGCATTGTCTGCGACCGTTGCGGTGTAGAAGTCACCGAGAAGAAAGTGCGTCGCGAGCGTGCCGGCCACATCCAGCTCGTTGTGCCCGTTGCCCACATCTGGTACTTCCGTTCCCTGCCCAACAAGATAGGCTACCTGCTCGGCATCCCCACAAAGAAGCTCGATTCCATCATCTACTATGAGCGCTACGTCGTGATTCAGCCCGGTGTTCTGGGCGACGAAATCGCAGCCAACGACCTCCTCACCGAGGACGAATACCTCGAGCTCCGCCGCAAGTTGCCGAAGGACAACCAGTATCTTGAGGACAGCGACCCCAATAAGTTCATCGCCAAGATGGGCGCCGAAGCCGTCTACGACCTCCTCACCCGCATCAACCTCGAGCACCTCTCCAACGAACTGCGTGCCCGCGCCAACTCCGACTCCTCGGTACAGCGCAAGAACGAGGCCCTCAAGCGCCTGCAAGTCGTAGAGTCCTTCCGTGCCAGCAAGGACCTCAACCGTCCCGAGTGGATGATTATGAAGATAATCCCCGTGACGCCCCCCGACCTTCGTCCCCTCGTTGCCCTCGACGGTGGCCGCTTCGCCACGTCCGACCTCAACGACCTCTACCGCCGCGTCCTCATCCGCAACAACCGCCTCAAGCGACTGCTCGAAATCAAGGCCCCCGACGTCATTCTCCGCAACGAGAAGCGAATGCTTCAGGAAGCCGTCGACAGCCTTTTCGACAACTCCCGCAAGAGCAGTGCCGTCAAGAGCGACAGCAACCGCCCCCTCAAGTCACTTTCCGACTACCTCAAGGGTAAGCAGGGCCGTTTCCGTCAGAACCTCCTCGGTAAGCGTGTCGACTATTCCGCACGTTCCGTCATCGTCGTTGGTCCTGAACTCAAGATGGGCGAGTGCGGTCTGCCCAAGCTGATGGCAGCCGAGCTCTACAAGCCGTTCATCATCCGCCGTCTCATCGACCGCGGCTACGTCAAGACCGTCAAGAGCGCCAAGAAGAAAGTTGAAGAGCGCGCACCCGAAGTATGGGAAGTCCTCGAGAACGTCATGAAGGGACATCCCGTTCTCCTCAACCGTGCACCGACCCTCCACCGCCTCGGCATCCAGGCCTTCCAGCCCAAGCTCATCGAAGGCAAGGCCATCCAGCTCCACCCGCTTGCATGTACCGCATTCAACGCCGACTTCGACGGTGACCAGATGGCAGTCCATCTTCCTCTGAGCAACGAGGCCATACTCGAAGCCCAGATGTTGATGCTCCAGAGCCACAACATCCTCAACCCCGCCAACGGCGCGCCCATCACCGTGCCCTCTCAGGACATGGTGCTCGGTCTCTACTACATCACCAAGCTTCGTCCCGGCGCCAAGGGCACAGGTCTCACCTTCTACGGTCCTGAAGAAGCCATCATTGCCTACAACGAGCGCCGCGTCGACGTCCACGCCCCCGTCAAGGTCATGGTCAAGGACTTCAACGCCAACGGCGTGCTGGAGCCCCAGCTCATCGAGACCTCAGTGGGTCGCGTCATCGTCAACGAAATCATCCCCGAAGAAGTTGGCTACGTCAATACCGTCATCTCCAAGAAGTCACTCCGCGACATCATCGCCAAGGTCATCAAGACCGTCGGCATGGCGCGTGCCTGCGACTTCCTCGACGGCATCAAGAACCTCGGCTACCGCAAGGCCTACGAGGGCGGACTTTCCTTCAACCTCGACGACATCATCATCCCCGAGGAGAAAGTCGAAATCGTCAACCGCGGTAACGCCGAAATCGACCAGATTACCGCCAACTACAACATGGGCTTCATCACCGACAACGAGCGCTACAACCAGGTCATCGATACGTGGACACACGTCAACACCGACCTCAAGAAGACCCTCATGAAGCAGATGACCGAAGCCGACCAGGGCTTCAACGCCGTCTTCATGATGCTCGACTCCGGAGCCCGTGGTTCTGCCGACCAGATTGCACAGCTTGCAGGTATGCGTGGTCTTATGGCGAAGCCCCAGAAGGCAGGTGCCGAAGGCGCACAGATTATCGAGAACCCAATCCTCTCCAACTTCAAGGAAGGCATGTCAGTGCTCGAGTACTTCATCTCCACCCACGGTGCCCGTAAGGGTCTTGCCGACACCGCCCTCAAGACGGCCGACGCAGGTTACCTCACGCGTCGTCTCGTCGACGTCTCTCATGACGTCATCATCACCGAGGAAGACTGCGGCACCCTCCGCGGCCTCGTCTGCACCGCCCTCAAGGACGGCGACGAAATCATTTCCTCCCTCGGCGAGCGCATCTTGGGTCGCGTGTCCGTCCACGACATCATCCACCCCACCACGGGCAAGCTCATCGTCGCAGCCGGCGAAGAAATCACCGAGTCCATCGTCGACGAAATCGAAGCCTCGCCCATCGAGAGCGTCGAGATACGTTCCGTCCTCACCTGCGAGAGCAAGCACGGCGTCTGTGTCAAGTGCTACGGCCGCAACCTTGCCACCAGCCGCATGGTGCAGAAAGGCGAAGCCGTCGGTGTCATCGCCGCACAGTCCATCGGTGAGCCCGGTACGCAGCTTACCCTCCGTACCTTCCACGCCGGTGGTATCGCCTCCAACGCCGCAGCCAACGCCACCATCGTGGCAAAGAGCGACAGCCGCGTAGAGTTCGAGGAACTCCGCACCGTCGACATCACCACCAAGGAAGGCACCGCCTGCAAGACCGTTGTCGGCCGTCTCGCCGAAGTCCGTTTCATCGACGAGAACACAGGCATCGTCCTCTCCACGCAGAATGTACCCTACGGCTCGCAGCTCTACGTCAACGACGGCGACAAGGTCGAGAAGGGCACAGTCATTGCCAAGTGGGACCCCTTCAACGCCGTCATCGTCACCGAAGTTTCCGGTATCGCCCAGTTCGAGGACGTCACCGAAGGCGTTTCCTACCGCGTTGAAGAAGACGAATCCACCGGTCTCCGCGAGCGCATCGTCATCGAGTCCAAGGAGCGCGGCCGCGTCCCGACCTGCCACATCCTCGACGACAAGGGCAACGTCCTCCGCACCTACAGCTTCCCCATCAACGGCCACATCGCCATCGAAGACGGTCAGGAACTCAAGGCGGGCGACATCCTCGTCAAGATGCCCCGCGCCGTCGGCAAGGCAGGCGACATCACCGGCGGTCTGCCCCGCGTCACTGAGCTCTTCGAAGCCCGCAACCCGAGCAACCCCGCCATCGTGTCCGAAATCGACGGCGAAATCTCAATGGGCACCGTCAAGCGCGGCCACCGCGAAATCATCGTCACCTCCAAGCTTGGCGAAGTCAAGAAGTACCTCGTTCCCCTCAACAAGCAGATACTCGTGCAGGAGAACGACTACGTCCGCGCCGGCACCGCCATCTCCGACGGTTCCATCACCCCGAGCGACATCCTCGCCATCAAGGGTCCCACCGCCGTGCAGGAATACATCGTCAACGAGGTACAGGACGTCTACCGTCTGCAGGGTGTGAAGATCAACGACAAGCACTTTGAAGTCATCGTCCGCCAGATGATGCGCAAGGTGCAAATCGACCAGCCCGGCGACACCCGCTTCCTCGAACAGCAAATCGTCGACAAGCTCGACTTTGCCGAAGAGAACGACCGCATCTGGGGCAAGAAGTTCGTCATCGACAAGGGCGACAGCACCACCCTCGAAGAGGGCCAGATTGTCACCGCACGTCGCCTCCGCGAGGAAAACTCCCGCCTCAAGCGCCTCGACCTCAAGCCCGTTCAGGTACGCGACGCCCGTGCTGCCACCTCCACCCAGATTCTTCAGGGTATCACCCGCGCCGCACTCCAGACGCGCAGCTTCATGTCCGCCGCCTCCTTCCAGGAGACCACCAAGGTGCTCAACGAAGCCGCCATCAGCGGTAAGACCGACTATCTTGAGGGCATGAAGGAGAACGTTATCTGCGGTCACCTCATCCCCGCCGGTACAGGTCTGCGCGAGTTCTCCAAGATTGTGGTAGGCGACGCCGACGAGTTCGAGAAGAACACCATTGCCACGACCATCTAAGCCCATCTAATAGGCTTCCTCCCATAGGGGCTGTGTCAGAACGCAAGTTTCTGGTGCAGCCCTTTTTGTATGTCTTGCCTGCAAGTTTTCCGCTTCATAAATATAGCGCTCCAAGAAATTTTCCTAATTTTGTAATCCGCAAACCTAACACAAAATCACCAACCGAATTATGAAAAAAATCAGAGCAGCAGTAGTGGGCTATGGCAACATCGGCCGCTACACCCTCCAAGCCCTCCAAGCCGCGCCCGACTTTGAAGTCGCCGGCATCGTACGCCGCAACGCCGACGCCCCGCGCCCCGCCGAACTCAAAGACTACCCCGTAGTCGCCGACATCGACCAGCTCGGCGACGTCGACGTCGCCATCCTCTGCACCCCCACGCGCAGCGTCGAAGCCTACGCCAAGCAGATACTTGCCAAGGGCATCAACACCGTCGACAGCTTCGACATCCACACCCAGATTACCCAGCTCCGCCGCACGCTCGACGCCGAAGCCAAGGCAGGCGGTGCCGTCAGCATCATCTCCGCTGGCTGGGACCCGGGAAGCGACTCCGTTGTCCGCACCCTTCTGCAGGCCATCGCCCCCAAGGGCATCACCTACACCAACTTCGGTCCCGGCATGTCCATGGGTCACACCGTTGCCGTCAAAGCCATTCCCGGCGTCAAGGCCGCCCTCTCCATGACCATCCCCACCGGCACAGGCATCCACCGCCGCATGGTCTACATCGAGGTGGAACCCGGCCATGATTTCGCACAGGTCGCCGCCGCCATCAAGGCGGACGCCTATTTTGCCAACGACGAAACCCACGTTGTCGAAGTCTCCTCGGTGGACGAAGTCATCGACATGGGACATGGCGTCAACCTCACCCGCAAGGGCGTGAGCGGCACCACCCAGAACCAGCTTTTCGAGTTCAATATGCGCATCAACAACCCCGCCCTCACCGGTCAGGTACTCGTCTGCGTGGCCCGCGCCTCCATGCGCCAGCAGCCCGGCTGCTACACCATGATTGAAGTGCCCGTCATCGACCTCCTCCCCGGCGACCGCGAAGACCTCATAGCCCATTTGGTATAAGTCCCTTTCGGGCTACACATACAGCACATAAAAAGGGCGGTGCAATCCTCGTTTGGATTGCACCGCCCCGTTGTTTATAGCTGAGGGTGATTATTCCTCTGCGCCGCTGGTCCAGTCGTCGCTGCTCCAGCCGCTCTTCTTGTTAGACCACTGAGTGGCTGATTTGTCGCTGTCAATACTTACTTTGCTTGCATCCAGCATAACAGCCTCTGTGCACAGCTCAAAAATTTCAATCTGAGGCTTGATATATGTTTTCTTCATATTGGTATGTCTTTAGAGTTTGGTGTTATTATTTGATGTACACTTTCTTGCCGTTCTGGATGTAGAGACCCTTAGAGGCCTTCTTCACGCCGCGACCGCTGAGGTCGTAGATAGCGCCTTCCGTCTGAGCGTCTTCCGTCTCAACGCTTTCGATAGCGTCAACCACACCGCCGAAGTTCAGTTTCAGACCTTGAGCAGTACCGGTAGCAAGCGAGATATAAGCCTTGTTGGCAGCGAGCGTTGTGGAGCTGTTGGTGTAGAAGCCAAGCACATTGTCAACAGCGCTGAAAATTCTGTAGTTGTCTGCGCTGGTTGCACTGGTGTACGTACCCAAAAGGTCGTTGGTTCCAATCTCAGCGGTTTCTGTTGTAATCGTCAGAGTTGCGGGAGTCGTTGTGCCTTCGAGAATATAGCCATTGGCGGCGGGAAGAACGCCACTCTTTGCGCTCAAAGTCACCTCGCTGTTAGCTTCATCAACTGTACCAGTGTAGGCTGTTACACCTTCTTCTGGCGTCACTGCAAACGGCAGATAGATTGTGGCATAGGTGTTTTCGCCGAGGGAGTTCATGGCAATTTCTACTTCAGTCGCACGAACAATGAACCAAGATGAGGCGTCGTTTGCACCAGTCGTCCAGCTAACCAAGTTTCCGCGGCTGCCTGTACCATTTCCATGACCGTTGGCATGCATAGTTCCATTCCCAAATTTAAATGCGTACTGACCAGTAGCAAGCTCACTGAGTGAGAACTCACCGTTACTGCCAGCAGTAGGCTTAGTTCCTAATGCACCACCCATACCCTGCATGTAAGTGCCAGTGTTACAGTTCTTGATGACATACTTGTCGCTAGTTTCTGCATTTTCAATCTGGAAGATAGCGTTGATTGTCGTTTTGTCGACTGAATTCCACTGTATGTTGGAAGTACTATAATCGGGGTCGTAGAGTATAGCCTTCTTCATAGCAAGACCTGTTTGAGCGTTAAGTACACGATAGTAGCCTCCGTCCACAATTTCTGTAGAATTCGTGCCAGCTTCCACAATTCCTGCTACGATGGTTGCTAAATCACTCAAAGCCGTGAGGTCATATGGAGATGCAGTCGATGTAGAAACGGCTGTATTATAAGCCTCAATATCCTCGTCCGAATCAAAATAGGCATAGCCTCCCACAGTCCCAACAGGGGTAGCATATATATCATTTGCGTAGTTCAGCACATAGGAAGCGGGCGTGAAGAAGCGGCAAGAAGAACCTCCATCTGTGTCATTCCAGCCTTGCAAAATAGGATTACGGTGATTTATATAATAGGAATCTCCGTCAATCTTAAAACATGTGGATTTTCTTGTAGTAGACCCGTTTTCGTAAATAGAACTTGAAGCAGCTACATATATTTTGAATTGATTGCGAGAATTTTCAGTAGACATTACTACCTGATTATCTCCATCGGAAGCCTTGTATACAGTATAATTTGTACCAGCTGCCTTGTTGTAAATTTTGAAACCGTCTACGAGGTTTCCAACAAAGCACCAATAATAGCTATCATCGAGAACTGTGGCAGAAGACTTAGCCACCACTGGTGTCTGGATGGAATTGTCTGAGCTACTATACTGCCAAGTGTAGTTTGCTTCATTAGCGTGGATGTCTATTACTTGCCAAACAGGGTTATTTAAATCTGTCGTTTTCACGAAAGGCAAGTCTTCCTCACAAACAACCGTAATTTCAGTGTTTTCTGTCAAAGGATCTGTATTACTGTACGACACAACACTCAAATAATCTGGCAATACACTATAAGCTTCTGCATCAGCTACGCTACAGAATGTCTGCGTAACCGTAGCCGACTGATAATCTGCTCCGTCGAGTTGGAACTTGTAAGTAACGTCAATAGTTCCAGCATCTGCCAAAGTCACTGGCAAAAGTTGGTATGAGTCGTTACTTCCTGCACTAGATGGAGCTGATTCGCCCCAGCCGACCATATTGTATCCAGGCTGCTGTCCATCAAGCACATAACCGTTATCCTCATCAAGCAAATAAAAATTAGTGGGCGCATTTGTGGCATCAACCTGAGCTATTGTATACTTCACTTCAGAACTTGACTGAGATGATGAATTCCAACTCAATGACAAATACTTTCCGTCAGAGCTCTGCACAGTATAGTACGATTCATCGCTTGAGTAAGTAGAAATTTTGAACAAATAACCGCCTTCAGCAGAAATGACATTGTCTGCACTTGGGCTTTCAGAAGCCACTGGTTCTGTAGACGTTATTTTGTAGGATGTGCCTTCCAAAAGTCCATAGCAATTCGTGCCATGATAGGAGGTTCGTCCTACATTTCTCAGAATATACCATTGACCACTGGTAATAGTAGTTGCTGGGTCACCGATAGCACTAATGTACTTGCCTTGTAGCTCTGTCACTACATCAGCCGAAACAGTCGTTGTCCCTATCAGTGTCAAGAACAACGACAACACAAATGTAATTTTTCTCATATAATTAAATTTTAAATTGAAAATTAGTCTCTTAGACGGTCAAGGCTGCACTCAGCCCTGGCGGCGGACTTCGTCCGCTTGGTTGGTGCAAAGTTATTGATTTTGTGATTAAATCCGTGTTACAAAACTTAGAAAAATAGATATTTGTATCTACTTTTAACTTTTCGGAGGCGCTGCCGCCGATTTCTGAGACTGCTACCGCCGATTTTAAGTTTTTGACCAGTGCATTGGTTTACCTAACGGGCATCACTCTGTAAGAGTGATTTTACAAAGCCTGGGGTGTCAACCCCAGGTTAATTGTGTGCCATTGCTCGACATTCGCTCCCCCATTTTGGGGGAGCTGGCACTCGCGGGCGCGAGTGACTGAGGGGGATATCCATTTATATATGTATGGGGCGGTATTTCATGGCGGGGCGGTTTTTCCTTTGCCCCCTAAGTTCCTTTGTCCCCCTCAGTCACGAGCTTTGCTCGCGACAGCTCCCCCCGGGGAGCGATAGTATTTGAATCGTCATAACGAAACCCGGGGTTCCACCCCGGGCTATGTAAATTCACTCTTACAGAGTGATTCCCGTTGAGTATCAATGATATGTGGTGTAAACCAATTGCCGCGCAGAGGGGAACTCAACGACGAGTGGCGCAAGCCCTGTTTTCCGCGCCGTGATCTGAACTTCTGCAACTATTTCCGGCGCATTTTTATCCTCCGCCAGTGCCCTCAAAAATTAGTCCTGAGCTATTTCTCAAAAGCTCAGGACTATTTTTGGGAAACCTATATAAAAAAGGAACTGCGCCAGATGGTTCTGACACAGTTCCTGTCGTACAAGCTTTGTCCAACCCGTTAGTTGGCTCTCTCTGTATGCGCGTTGTGCGCGCGCGGTTAAATTTGTTCTATTTTATTTGCCCTCGTCGATGGTGCAGATGCTGACGCGGTTCCAGTCGGGTTCGGAGAACATGTTGCCCACGCCCTGGCCTTCGGCGGAAATGCGGTCGGCAGAAATCTTGTACTTGTTGATGAGCATCGTGCGGACTGCTGCGGCGCGCTCGTTGGCGAGGCGGGTGTTGACTTCGATGCTGCCTTCGGGAGAGGCGTAGCCCTTGATGACAACCTTGGCGTCGGCGTGGTTGCGCATGTAGGTGGCGATGCGCTCAACGTTGGGGAGCTGGGAGTTGTCGATGGTGGACTTGCCCTGGCGGAAGGTTACGACGGACTCCATGGACTTTTCGGTCTTGGTGTCGACTACGCGCTCTACGACGGGCTTCTGGTTGCGGCAGTCGTTGAGCATCTGCTGCGTGCGGCGGAGTTCGGCTTCCTTGTCGGCGAGTGCCTTGTCCTTCTCGGCGGCTGCGGCGCGGAGGTCGTTGATTTTGGCGTTGAGGGCGTCAACTTCGGCCTGGTCGTAGGGGCGTACCTTGGTGAAGTAGTGCTCGCCGTTGCTGTTCTTGAAGTGGTAGACTACGCCTGCGGTGAGTTCGAGGACGGAGTTGTTGACGTTGTACTGCACGTCGGTGAGTCCTTCGCCGCCTTCAAGGTCGTAGGCGATGGCGGGACGGAGGCTGATGGTCCATGCCTTCTTTTCGCCGAGGTTGAAGTTGAAGTTGAGGCCGAACTTGGAAGCGAGGCTGCTGCAGGCGGCACCGTTGGTGATGGCGTATTCGTCGGAAACGGCGGCGTAGTGGTTGTAGCCGATGCCTGCCAGACCTTCTACTTCGAAGAAGCGGGGCTTGCCGTTGTAGCCGCAGAACCAGTTGGAGAAGTTGACCTTACCGATGAGCATGGTGGTGACGTTGTCGACTGCAGTTTTGGCTCCGGTGGTATTGAATCCGGCTGAGGCCTGGATGCCCCATCCAAAAACGGGCGTGAGGTTCTTGGTGAGTTCCAAGCCTGCCACGCCGCGGGAATGCTTAAAGGGATTTTGGGTTGTGGGGCTCACGGCACCGCCGTAAACGCCGACTGACCAGTTGTCGAGAAACTTGTGACTTTCCACAGCCTGTGCGCTGGCAGTGAGGACTGCGGCGACGGCAACTAACATTGTAATAAGTCGTTTCATAAGTGTGTTATTTATGTAAGACATTAAAAAGGGATGAATTCTTTTCTGAAGTTTGCTGGGGGGGAGAGGTGGGGGAATGTGAGAGGTGACCAGAAGGCCGGGGCGGGGACGCGCATCTTCGCGATGCTGGAAAACGGTAGTGCGTTTTTCTGACTGCAAAGTTAACACGAATTTCGCGCTTGCTGCAAATTCTCAGTTTTTAAAATGTACTAAATGCCCAATTCCGAGGGCGAACGGGTGAATTTTTCGGGCAAAAAAGCGGGCGGGGCGGGGGAGTGGCGTGTGCCGAAATGGTGAAGTTTCGGCAAAAAATCGGGAGCGGGGCTTTGACAGTCCGTCATAAAGACCTAAATTTGTGGACGCGGCTTGCCCGATGGCGCGCCGTTCTATTGCCCGACATTTACTAATCTCATTAAGTTTTAAACATTTAACATGGAAAATCAAAACAACGACAATCAGTTGAAGATTGAACTCTCGCCCGAGGTGGCAGAGGGTACGTACGCCAACCTGGCCATCATCACGCACTCGAGCGCTGAGGTGGTGCTGGACTTTATCCGCGTGTTGCCCGGCGTGCCCAAGGCGAACGTGAAGAGCCGCATCGTGCTGGCTCCCGAACACGCCAAGCGCCTGCTCTTTGCCCTTCAGGACAACATCAACAAGTACGAAAAGGCTTTCGGCCCCATCAACCTGCCCGGTGCCGAACAGGCTGCTGCCGGCCGCACGGCTACGCCCTTCGGACTGCCCGAGGGTAAGGCTTAACGCCGAGAGTACCTCGCACACGCATACACACACTTTATTTTATAGGTGGCGCCCGAGAGCGGGTGCCACTTTTTTGTGGGCTTTTTACCCCGCACAAATCATAGTTTACGCCGAAAATCTGTGTCAATCACAGATTTTCGGCGTAAAGTCGTCTGTTTTCTCCAGCATTTGGGGCTGTTTTGTCAGTTTCCACCAAATTTATTTGCTGGGTTTTGTCAGTTTCCACCAAATTTTTTCGGGCTATTTTGTCAGTTTCCACCAAATTTTGAGGACTGACTGGGGAAATAGCGCTGCTACACACCGCTTTATTGTTTCAAGCACCCAATGGGCACAACGTAAATGCCATCCTCTGGACGCCGATAGGCATATTCTCCAACGGCTGTCAGTATCATCATGAATGCGGGCGCCTTCATGCGGCTTGTGTCAATGCGGCCTGCCAATGTATTGAGCGTTTCCACGCCAGCCTTTACCAACGACTCTCCGCCGAGCTTTATCTCTACCAGTCCGTACTGCCCGTTGCGAAGATGGATTACTGCATCGCACTCCAGTCCGCTCTTGTCACGATAATGGTACACCCTGCCGTTCAGGGCTTCTGCAAATATCCGCAAATCCCTCACGCACATTGTCTCAAACAAGAATCCCATGGTGTTCAAATCGTTCAGCAAGTCAGCCGGACCTAATCCCAAAGCGGCTGTCGCTATCGACGAATCCACGAAATAACGGGTATCAGCCGTACGGATGGCCGTCTTTGAACGAAGGTTCGGATTCCAGGCAGGCATGTCTTCCACAACGAATATTTTCCGTAGGGCGTCGAGATACGAACTGATGGTGCCTTCATCCAGTGCCGCCACATCGTTGCTCTTCAAATCCTCTTTCAGGGTAGCCACTGAAGCCTGAGTGCCCTGATGGCGCGCATACGCTTTCATCAGACGCTGCACCCTTTCTGAAGTCCGCTTCACCCCATCCACTCTGGTGACATCCTCCTTCGTCACGGCGTCATAATAGTCGAACGCTTGTTCCAATGCCGCTTCTTCGGGCAGTCCTACAGCCATAGGCCAACCTCCACGGCATATCAGGAAAGCGATTTGCTGTAAATCCAGCTCACTTTTCTCCAACAACGTCTCAGGGGAGTCGAACAATGCGCCAAGACTTACGCTGCCGTTCGATTCGCCCGACTCAAACAAAGACATCGGGCGCATAGTAAGCCAGGCAAAGCGCCCCGTACCGGAATGTGACCTTTCCGCTTCTGCCTCCTTATCGGGAACGGCTGAGCCTGTCAGTATGAACTGCCCCATCTTCCGACGATGATCGACGGTGTACCTCACGGCGTCCCATAGTTTGGGAACGCTCTGCCACTCGTCAATAAGCATTGGCGGTTCTCCTGCCAACGCCGCATCCGTGTCTATCTCCAACAGATTTCTGAAGCTATTCTTCACATCGGTTTTCGCCAACATCAGTTTGTCAGCCGCAAATTGTTCGGCAGTAGTGGTTTTACCACACCACTTGGGCCCTTCTATGAGAACTGCTCCCTTCGCTTGCAGTTTCTTTGCCAGCAAGCCGTCCACTACTCTTTGTCTGTAACCGTCCATATTATGAGGTATTTACAGCGCAAAGATAATCATAATAATTGGAAATTCGGTAATTTGGCACGATTTTGTTCGGTAATTTGGCGCAAATTTGTTC
>JAUNOO010000051.1 GCA_030531095.1 Bacteroidales bacterium | reverse complement strand
TTGAGAATTAGTCCTGAGCTTTTGAGGAAGTATCACAGGGATATTTTTCAAAAGCTCTGGTGGGGGATTAAAAAGTACTGTGAAATAGTCTGAGAGCTCGTAATTCGCTTTCATTTTGACACAAAGAACACGAATAATCACTATTTTTGTAAGTACATTCAGTGTAGTTTCACGTAATTCGCACCTAAAAAGTGACATTTTGTAAGTGCAAATTTGATTTTCGGCAGCCTCAGTAGGGGCAAAATGCCCCTATTTTGCCCCACATCGAGCAAAGACGACCAGACGGTCTTGCCTCCTTTACGGCACGACGCAAGACCATATGCTTTTACACTGAGCGACAAGGACTTAGCACAGAGAAATCTCAACCTCAACCAGTACTTTTAAACCCTACGCCAGACCCCTCAAAAATTATCACAGATGTGCCGTGGGGGACATCAAGGATAACCCCAATAGACCACCTTAGAACGGGGAAAATCAAGTGTGGGTAACATTTATGCGCGTCCCATTATATGTAATTTCAAATTATTTCCTACTTTTGTAAGCGGATTGGGGTAACCCTTTCCTAAATTTCATAGAAAAGAAGCGTTGTGTCTTCATCTTGTGTAAGTAAAGCCTGAGAAACTATACGAACAGAGACAAGATTTGGCATGATGGTTCTCCACGCTTAAGCGTGGGGCTGCTATCACCACATCTGTCTCAAGGGTTTTCTCAGGGCCTACTTACGAAGACGTGGTACATACAGTTCCACGCCTTTGCGTTTTCTTAAACATAGGTTTAGGAATGTAGCATTAGAACTTCATGTGAAAGTTTTGCCTACAGACGCACAGAACTTTAGAACCACGCTGGCAGTCTAACGCTATTTGCATACACTCCATGCATTCCTTTTTTTGATGAAATGATAGGTCGTACTATAAATCATACGAGCATAGATATAAAACCCATAAAATCATAGTAACATGAAACTTAAAAAGTACTTTTATCTATTCGCTGCATTAACCGTTTCACTATCAGCATGCAGCGACAGCGATGGTCTGAAAGAGGATTTCACCCCCACGACGTACAATGTTTTAGGGAAAGTGGAAAAGGGACCTTTTGTCAGTGGCTCTACCATTACTATCCAGCCTATGGACGGTGATTTGGAGGTACTGGGAAGTTTGTATTCTTCCACCATTCAAGACGATTTGGGGAACTTTTCATTTGGGACAAAATTGTTTGAAGCCCCATATGCAGAACTTGTCGCCAATGGCTATTTCTTCAATGAGGTAAAAGGGGAATTATCATCCGGCACACTAAGCCTGCGCGCTTTGGTTGATTTGTCCGACGAAACCACTGTAAACGTAAATCTCCTTACACACCTGAAGTATCAAAGAATACAGCAACTTATTGCTGATGGCATGAATTTTGGAGAAGCCAACAAACAGGCACAGACAGAACTGTTCGCAGCATTTGGACTTCAACAATATGCAGAGAAAGATGCGTCCACGTTTTCCATAGCGGGAGGCACAGACGAATCGGCGGCATTGATTGCAATTTCCTCTCTGCTACTTGTTGACAGAAGTGAAGCAGAATTGACAGAGTATTTGGCAAAATTATGCAGAGAATTTGGACAAACTGGAACATTTGAAGAAAGCACACAGCAGCAAATAAACAAAGACAAGGAAACCTTGTGCGACAAGCTGTCCTCCATTAGAAAGAATATCATTGAGCGCTATGACAGCCTCGGGTTAAGTGTGGAAGTCAAAGATTTGGAACGCTTTATTGATTGGAACAACGATGGCGTAGCAGGCAATGAGGTGTTGCAAGAGGGGCAGGAAGTCAAGCTGGATGCGACCACGCTCAATGTACCTAACGAAGGCGGAGTTTATACCATTGGAATATCTTCACCCATATCAGTCTACCTCGAACCGCAATTTGGTTCGGGCGGACTCCACACTGAAGATGTTGAAAATTTCGCAGCGCTTTATGAAGACACCACTGATACAGACATTTCTATGAAAAAGTCTTTGGACGGTAGCACATTGACAATCACAATAGCCCAACTTCAATCTCGAACAAATAAAACTGCCGTCATCAATATATACGACGGTGTAAACAATGTAGTCGGAAATATTGAAGTTATCCAAGAAGGCAACAGCGACATTTCATTACCCCAATTAGGCTATATGGGTAAGGAACTTGTAGAAAACTTTTCTGTATACATAGCAAAAGGTCTGGCGGAACTAAATCTTGTGGAGCAGTGTTACCACTACAACAAAGAGTACAATATTGTCAAACAAGATATTTCCCCGAGCAGTAGCACTATCTATAATATCTGGAATAATTTCTATACGGCCAATAATCTCATAATGACCTTCAAGGACGAAGAGGCTCAACAACTCAGTATCTACCAAGAGTATCTCAATGTGTTCAGTGCCATGCAATACTATTACATGGTAGTGGCATGGGGAGATGTGCCCTATATCAACTTCGTCCCCAATATAGAAAGCATTTACAACACAAACAGGACGCCACAAAACGAGGTTCTTTCCGATCTTAAAAACAATTTGGAGAATGCCATAGACGTACTGGAAGAAAAGAAAAACGAGCCACTCAAAGATGACGCCAACGATTTCTTCTTTATATCAAAAGATGTAGCTCGAATATTACTCGCCAATATTTGCATGTACCAAGGCAACTACAGCCAAGCAGAGAAACTATTGAAGACGGTTATTAACAATGGGTTCTACGATTTGGACGCCTCCAACTACAATAGTTTAGAAACAATAACCGATTTGTCCGACAACGGTAGTAGCAGGGAAACCATATTCGCCACAAAGTACATAGGAACAAGAAGTACACGCAGTATCACACTTACGACTCCTGCGGTTGTGCCTATAATGACCTACACAGACGTAGTTCTATCATATGCTGAGTGCCTCTACAAAAACGGGGCTATTTCAGAAGCAGAAAAACAATTGTCAAAAGTCACTTCATCTAAAAACATAAGCGCGACCGGTGATAATGTATTGGAAAAAATAAAGGACGCAAGAGTGCAACTAACTCTGTACACCAATACTAATTTTGCCTTTATGAAGAGGAATGGTTTTGCTGAAGATGTATATGGCATTGAGGAATACATGACACTGCTCCCTATACCAATAAACGAACTTTATCTCAATTCTAATATGACTCAGAACCCAGGATATTAAAGATTCATTGAGAGGAGGCTGTACTTATTTCGGTACAGTCTCCTTTTTTATGTCATTGGGCAACCCACATCTACCTACATATTGTCATACGCTTGCAAGCCCAAAGCCCCAAAGTACTGAAAGCAACGAGCCTGGCAGCACGTGGTGCCAGGCTCGTTGTTGATATTATCGGTTTTTGCCAAAGAGGCTGTTTCAGATATAGACGTTACACTCGTCGTCGCTCAGACGCTGCTCCACAACGTCCCAGTCGATGAGTTCCCAAATGGCCTTGAGGTAATCGGCACGGCGGTTGCGGTAGTCGATGTAGTAGGCGTGCTCCCACACGTCGATGGTGAGCATCGGACGCAAGCCGCGGGTCATGGGATTGCCGGCGTTGGTCTCGTTGACGATGGCGAGGGTGCCGTCGTCCTGCGCAACGAGCCACGTCCAGCCTGCGCCAAAGAGCGCGGTGGCGGAGCCGAGGAGCTTCTCCTTGAAGTCCTGCAACGAGCCGAACGATTTGACTATCAGCGAACCGAGTTTAGGGCTTATGGTTTTGGCGACGGGCGACAGTGCGGCGAAGTAGAACTCGTGGTTCCACGCCTGCGCGGCGTTGTTGAAGACTGCGCCACTGGCTTTGCAGACGATTTCAGCGAGGTCCATGTCCTCGTAGAGCGTCCCGGCAATGAGTTTGTTCAGGTTGTCCACATAAGTTTTGAGGTGCTTACCGTAGTGGTACTCCAGTGTTTCCTCGCTGATGGTGGGGGCTAGGGCACCCAGCGAATAAGGCAGTTTGGGCATCAAGTGTTTCATCTTTTATTAGTTTTTGAAGTTGAACATATATAAGTTTTGTTAGGATGCGAACCGTCCCGGCGGGAACGGCTTGACCCGGAGCGAGAGCGAGGATGGACACTGCGCGCCCGCGGTCCTTGCTGACCGGCGGACACCTCGAAGGATTCTGCGGTGGACTGTGGTTCGACTACTTGTAGAGGTGGAAGATGCGTTCCATCAACCGCCACTTCTCGGCAGAGCCTGCGGAGGGGTCAGCCACCTGATATTTGGCGGTGAGGGCTTCCCACTCGCTCTGGCGCGGCAGCGTAGCCATCCGCGCCATGGCGCTGTCCCAGTCGAAGTCGAGCGGCGTCTCGACAATCATGAAGAGGCGCGTGCCGAGCAAGTAGATTTCCATCTCGAGGATGCCCACTTCGCGGATGCCCGCGACGATTTCTTTCCAGATGTGCTCCTCGGAGTGGAGTTTGCGATAGGTTGCGATGAGCTCGGGGTCCTCGCGCAGGTCTAATGTCTGACAGTAGCGCTTGGTCGGCACCGCATACTGCTGTTGGGGATAGCCTTCTGTTTTCATTGTGGTATCTATTATTTGACTTCAAATTTACAGAAAAATCTTTTGCGACAAAAAGTTTCCTTGCTTTTTTGTATCAAATACAGAAAAACAGCCCAATCTCACGGCATTTTAGGCCGATGGACGGGCTGTTTTTCCTATTTCGGGGCGCGACGGAACGGGAAATGGGTTCGGCACGAGTACGTCACAAGGAAGGGCTCGCCGAGGCGGAGCAGCAGGAGGCGGCGGGCGGAACAAGAGCGGCGGCGCGCGGCGTCAGCATTTCCTTCACCTCGTCGTAGCTGAGCAGGACATGGAGGTCTCCGTCGGCATAACTGCCTTTCTCGTATGGCCAATAGGAGAATACTACGCCTTTCTCCGTGAGGGCGGGACGGGGATAGAGCTTGCCGTTCCATTCGTCAATGCGCTCCGAACAGGCTCCCAGATACTCAGGCGGATTACCGGAGTCGGCAAGGGCGGCCTCTGCCTTAGCCGCAGGAAGGTCAGGCCGGGCCATCGCCACCTTTGTGGCTACGAGCTGCATCACCTGGGCAATGGCGTCGGCCTTGAAGATGTCGGTGAGCGTGAGGGGACGGAAGTCTGTCGCGCCGAGGGTGAGGTAGTAGATGTTGTTCTGACCGTGGGCACCGCCAGTGTAGCTGTAATGGTTCAGGCGATATGTGAGAAAATCCTTCGCTGCCGACTGCCATGTGGGGACGACGCTGACGGAAATTTCGCAAGCGTAGGGTTTGTCCAACTCCTGCACGAAGTAGGCGTAGAGGTCACGGTAGGCTTCGCTGTAATAATTCAGCATTTCGTCCTTGTTGGAAAGGTCGCCTTCGTAGGAATTGATTTCGTCATCGGAGAAAGCGTAGTCGAGAAGATGCGCTATGAGGCTGTTCATTCCCACGTTGTCTTCGGCTGGAGTGTAGTATTCCAGGCTGAAATCCATAGCCTCGGGCGCGTTTGACACGGCTTTGTAGTTGAAACTTTTCGTCACGCGCCGCATTTCCTTCTTCAAGGGCGACGACGGCATGGTGAACGATGCGGGCATCGCGGTGAGGTCCAGCATAGCCTCGTCTGCACCGTAGATGACCGGAAGGCGGCCGTCCTGCACCTTGCCGAAGCGCGAGAACTCGCCATAGATGTAGCAGGTTGCCGCGACGTCCTGCCCATTCACGGCGACGACGCGGACGGTGGCTACCTCATCGTCCACTATCGGCGCATCGTCGGGGGCATACTCGAAATAATAGACTGTAGAACCAATGGTCGTCAGGCTGTCACCATTGTAGGGGCTTTCGAAATCCTGACTGTCTGAGGCAATCGCTCCTGTAGCGGCATTGAGGCGAGTCGAAAATGCGGCTGGGAGTCCGATTGTCAGGAGAGCGGAGACAATAAAGAGTTTCTTTTTCATAAGTTCAGGTTTTATGAATAGTCCACAAATATACGTCTTTCCCCCAATATAGCGGCGGCACGAGGGGATATTTCTCAGGAAAGTCGCTTGCCGCCGTTGTCTTTTTTGAACTGCGATTTGGTAGAGCGGGGCGAAAATGTTACCTTTGACCATTACAAAAAACAGATACGACCTATGGAAGAAATCCAAGACCCCCAGCCGTGGAAAGTGCTGAAGAGCGAATACCTCTTCCGCCGCCCGTGGCTCACGGCGCGGAAGGACTGCGTGCAACTGCCCAACGGCGTGGTCAACGACGAATACTACGTGCTCGAATACCCCACGTGGGTGAACGTCATCGCCCGCACCGTGGAGGGAAAATACATCTTCATCCGCCAGTACCGCCACGGACTGGGGCAGACCAACTACGAAATCGTAGCAGGTACGATGGACCCCACGGACAAATCGCCCGAGGAGGCGGCACGCCGCGAACTCTACGAAGAGGCTGGCTACGGCGGCGGACAATGGCGCTTGCTGTCAGCGCTCTCGGCGAACGCCAGCGCCATGAACAACCTCAGCTACAGTTTTGTGGCGGAGGGTGTGGAAAAGGTTTCGACGCAGCACCTCGAGCCTACGGAGGAAATCACGGTGCACCTGCTCGACGAAACGGAGGTGCGCCACCTGCTCGAACACGACGAAATCAAACAGGCGCTCATGGCGGCGCCGCTCTGGAAATATCTGGCGGGCAAGGCTGCTGAGGGCGGGAAATGACGCTATAAGCTACGCCGGAAGGACACTGCAAACCTCTAAAACCTAACCTTGAAATGACTGTTTCTGAAATCATCTCTGCCAACCTCGGACTGCGCGAAAACCAAGTCGCCAACACCATCAGTCTGCTGGAAGATGGCGCCACAATTCCCTTCATCAGCCGCTATCGTAAGGAGGCCACTGGCGGTCTCAACGAGGTGCAGGTGGGACAAATCAAAGACCTGAACGACAGCCTCAACGAACTGATTCACCGCCGCGAATATATCCTCGAAACCATCGAGGGGCAGGGCAAGCTGACCGACGAACTGCGCCAGCGCATCAGCGACTGCTGGGACGCCACGACGCTCGAGGACATCTATTTGCCCTACAAGCCCAAACGCAAGACGAGGGCGGAGGCGGCGCGTCAGAAGGGGCTCGAACCGCTCGCCACACTGCTCATGCGGCGCCCCTATGAAGTGCCCGAAAAAGCGGCACTCAAATTTCTCTCGGACGACGTGCCCGACGTAGAAGCTGCACTGCAGGGGGCGCGCGACATCGTGGCGGAGACGGTCAGCGAAGACGAACGCACGCGCCAAGTGGTGCGCCACAGCTTTGAAATCTCTGCCGTCATCTCGTCGAAGGTGGTGAAGAACAAAGCCGCCGAAGCGGGGAAATTCCGCGACTACTTCGACTGGCAAGAACCGCTGCGCCGCTGCTCGTCGCACCGCCTTCTCGCCATGCGCCGCGGCGAGGCAGAGGGTTTCCTGCGCGTCACCATATCGCCCGCCAACGAGGAGGCGTGCCTCGAAAGGGTGGAGCGCCCCTACGTGCGCCGCGGCACACCGGCTGCCGCACAAATGGAAATGGCGGTGGCTGATGCCTACAAGCGGTTGCTCAAGCCGAGCATGGAGAACGAATTTGCCACCTCGAGCAAACTGCGCGCCGACGAGGAGGCCATCAAGGTCTTTGCGGGCAACCTCAAACAACTGCTGCTCGCCCCACCACTCGGACAGAAGCGCATCATGGGTATCGACCCGGGATTCCGCACGGGCTGCAAGGTGGTATGCCTCGATGCGCAGGGCAATCTGCTCCACAACGAAACGATTTATCCCCATCAGCCGCAGCGCGAATGGGGACGCTCGGTCTGCAAACTGGCTGCACTGGCCGAGGCATACAAGATTGAAGCGGTGGCAGTGGGCAACGGCACGGCAGGACGCGAAACGGAGGAACTGGTGCGCGAAGCCCACCTCGACGGGGTGGACATCTTCCTCGTCAGCGAGGACGGCGCGTCGGTCTATTCCGCCTCACCCCTTGCCCGCGAGGAGTTCCCCGACTACGACGTCACCGTGCGCGGTGCAGTAAGCATCGGACGGCGACTCGCCGACCCCTTGGCAGAATTGGTCAAAATCGACCCGAAGGCCATTGGCGTCGGGCAATACCAGCACGACGTGGAACCTGGCGCACTGAAGAAATCGCTCGACCTCACTGTCGAGAGCTGCGTCAACACCGTCGGCGTCAACCTCAACACCGCCAGCAAGAGCCTCCTCACCTACGTTTCCGGTCTCGGTCCAGCCTTGGCGCAAAACATTGTGGACTATCGCGCCGAAAACGGTCCGTTCGCCTCGCGCCGCGACCTGCTGAAAGTACCGCGACTGGGCGCGAAGGCCTACGAACAATGCGCGGGCTTCCTCCGCATTGTGGGCGGGGAAAACCTGCTCGACAACACCGCCGTCCACCCCGAGCGCTACGCCCTCGTGGAACAGATGGCGCACGACGCGGGCTGCGACGTACAGACGCTCATTGCCTCGCCCGAAACCCGCAAACGTATTGACCTCAAGCGCTACTGCGCCGGTTCTGTCGGAATGCCCACGCTCACCGACATCATGGACGAGTTGGCGAAGCCCGGACGCGACCCACGCGGCACGGCAAAGGTTTTCAGTTTCGACCCGAGCCTCCACAGTCTCGCCGACCTCGAAGAGGGCATGATTGTGCCCGGCGTCGTCACCAACATCACCAAGTTCGGCTGCTTCGTCGACATGGGCATTAAGGTGAAAGGCCTTATCCACGTCTCGCAACTCGCCGACCACTACGTCAAAGACCCCGCCGAGGTGGTCCACATCCAGCAACAGGTCATGGTACGCGTGGTCGAAATCGACGAGGAACGCGGCCGCGTGGCGCTCAGTATGAAGGGGCTGCAATAAATCCTGAAACTCCTGCCATAAATTCTGAATGGGTTGCCATAAAATCTGAAACTCCAACCATTATATATGACTGACGAAGAATACATGAAGCGCGCACTCGACCAGGCACGCATCGCCTTCGAAAAGGACGAAGTGCCCGTCGGCGCAGTCGTCGTCTGCCGCGACCGCATCATCGCCCGCAGCTACAACCTTACCGAGACGCTCAACGACGTCACGGCGCACGCCGAAATGCAAGCCATCACCGCTGCCGCCGATGCCCTTGGCGGCAAATACCTCGACGTCTGCACGCTCTACGTCACGGTCGAGCCTTGCGTCATGTGCGCCGGTGCCATCGGCTGGTCACAGCTTGGCCGTCTCGTCTACGGCGCTGCCGACCCCAAGCGGGGCTATTCGGCTTTTGCCCCCGACGCGCTCCACCCCAAGACGCAGGTCACGGGCGGTGTACTCGCCGACGAGTGCGGCAATCTGATGAAGGAATTCTTCAAGCGCAAGCGCAAATAGTTTTTCCGCTATGGCCGAGCACAATCTCTTCGGACAAATCGGTGAGGAGGAGGCTTGCCGCTACCTCGCCGCACGGGGCTACCACCTCTTGGCGCGCAACTGGCGTGCGGGACACTTGGAACTCGACATTGTGGCGGACTACTTTGGCGAACTGGTCTTCGTCGAGGTCAAGACGCGCCGCAACGAGGAGTTTGCCCTCGCCAAGGAGGCGGTCGACGCGGAGAAGAAAGAACGCCTCATGCAGGCCGCCCGCGTCTATATGAGCGTCCACAAGCTCGACCAGCCTTTCCGCTTCGACATCGTCACGGTGGTGGGGCAACAAGCGCCGTTCGAGGTGCATCAGATTGAGAACGCCTTCAGCCGCCTCTCGGTGCAGACCGAACAACAGTGGAAATCTTTCTAACATTTTTGAGATATGGATATTGAATCGCTCCGCGAATACTGCTTGAGCAAACCTCTCGCCACCGAAGACAGTGCTTTTGGTCCCGACTGGATTCTCTTCAGGGTCTACAACAAGATTTTCGCCTGTCTCGACCTCAACCGCCCCGACCGCGTCGTGCTCAAACTCGAGCCCGACTACGGGGCGGAGCTCCGCGAACGCTATGAGGGCATCGTCGGGGCGTGGCACTGGAACAAGCGCTACTGGTTTGAGGTCTGCTTCGACACCGACGTCTCCGACGCGCTCGTCCTGCAACTGGTGGACCACTCGCTCGGCGAGGTTCTGAAGAAATTGCCCCGAAAACTCCAGCAAGACTATGCCGCTCAATCCTGAACTGCCCGACGGCTGGCACTTCGTCCACCTCGACGCCACGACTTCCACGATGAACGACCTCCGCCAGCCCGCCCTCATGGCGCGCCCGGAACCGTTCGTTCTCCTCTCTGCCGACTACCAGACGGCGGGGCGCGGACAGCGGGGCACGCATTGGGAAGCCGACGCGGGCGCAAACCTACTCTTCGGCATCCTGTGCCGCCCCACGTTTCTGCGCGCCGACCGCCAGTTTTTCCTCTCCGAAGTGCAGGCGCTCGCCGTCGCCGAAGCCGTCGACGAGGTCACGGGCGTGGCAGTCTGCGTGAAATGGCCGAACGACATCTACGTGGCCGACCGCAAACTTTGCGGCATGCTCCTCGAGCACGACCTCAGCGGGACACAAATCGCCACGACCATCACGGGCGTGGGTCTCAACGTCAACCAGCCGCTCTTCCGCAGCGACGCGCCCAACCCCGTCTCGCTCCGCCTGATACTGGGCTGCGACACCGACCGCGCCCTGCTTCTCTCGCGCATTGCCCACCGCTTCCACGCGCTCTACGCCGCGCTCCGTTCGGGGCGCGATGCCGACATCCACGCCGCCTACCTCGCACGCCTCTACCGCCGCGAAGGTCTCCACCGCTACGCCGACGCGTCGGGCGAGTTCTCCGCCCGCTTCGTCAACGTCAGTCCGAGCGGACTCCTCCTGCTGCGCGACGACAGCGGCGGCGAACGCGAATACGCCTTCAAGGAAGTGCGCTTCGTTTTATAAGTGTTCAGTCCTATAAAATATAAGCCTATATTTATTAGTTTCAGTCCAATCTATATTTAAGACCAGTCCTATATATATTATAGGTATAAGGAAATCTCTCCCCAGCTCCGCATGAAAAATCCCATCCTGCGCATTGCCCTGCCCAGCATCGTGAGCAACATCACCGTGCCGCTCCTCGCTTTGGTCGATACTGCCATTGCGGGCCACCTTGGTTCGCCCGTCTACATCGGTGCTATCGCTCTCGGCGGTATGATTTCCAATATGATTTACTGGCTCTTCAATTTTCTGCGCATGGGCACGGGCGGTCTCACGGCGCAGGCCTATGGGGCTGAGCGTCATGACGAAGCCCTCCGCATCCTTCTCCGCTCGCTCGGCGTGGCCGTCGGCTTTGCCGTCCTCTTCATTCTGCTCCAGAGCCTCATTCTCCTCGCCGTTTTCCATTTTGTCCCCGCCACGCCCGAAGTGGAAGCCCCCGCGCGCACCTACTTCAGCATCATCATTTGGGGCGCACCCGCCGTCATGGCGCTCTACAGTTTCGTGGGCTGGTTTCTCGGCATGCAGAATGCCCGCTTCCCCATGTATATTTCCATTGCGCAGAACGTGCTCAACATCGCCGTCAGCCTCTTCCTCGTCATTGGTTTGGGACTGCGCATTGAAGGCGTCGCTACCGGCACTGTCGTGGCGCAATACGGCGGACTCCTCCTTGCCCTCTGGCTGTGGCGCAGGCGCTACGGCCACCTCCTCACGCGCGCCCACATCGCCGGCACCTGGCAACGCGCCGCCATCGGGCGTTTCTTCAGTGTCAACCGCGACATCTTCTTTCGCACGCTCTGCCTCGTCGCCGTCACCACGTGCTTCACGTCGTTCGGCACGGCCATTGGCGACCTCACCCTCGCCGCCAACACCCTGCTCATGCAGTTCTTCATCCTTTTCTCGTTCGTCATGGACGGTTTCGCCTACGCCGGCGAAGCCCTCGGCGGACGCTACGTCGGGGCGGCAGACCGCACAGCCTTTGTCAGTCTCACGCGCCAGCTCTTCGCCTGGGGCGCCGCCCTCGCCGCCGTCTTCACGGTGGGCTACGTGGTTGGCGGCAGTGCCCTCCTGCGTTTGCTCACGGGTGAGGCAGATGTCATTGCCACCGCCCTGCCCTACCTGCCGCTCGTCTGCTGCATACCCGTTGTCAGCACGCCCGCCTTCATCTTCGACGGGCTCTTCATCGGTGCCACCGCCACGCGCCAGATGCTCCTCTCCATGGCGGCAGCCACAGCCGTTTTCTTCGCCGTGCAAGCCATTTTCCCGCTCGGCAACTACCTGCTCTGGACGGCATTCCTCCTCTACCTCGCCACACGCGGCCTCATGCAGGCCTTTCTCTGTCGCGGCGTCGTGCGGCAGGCGTTCGGGAGAGGGGCGCTTTGAGGCGAATATGTCGCCGCAGGCAAACTTCTTCGCGCCGCCCCACTTCCATCTTAAATAAAAGCCTTAAATTTGTAACTGAAGTTTCAACCTTGCAAACACAAACCACAAAAATACCACACACAACTATGGCAAAGTTCAAACGTATTCTTCTCAAGCTCAGCGGCGAAAGCCTGATGGGCGAACAAGGCCACGGCATCGACGTGAAGCGTCTCAACGAATATGCCGCCCAGATTAAGGAAGCCCTCGAAATGGGCGTCGAAATCAGCATCGTCATCGGCGGCGGCAACATCTTCCGCGGGCTCAGCGGTGCGGGCAAGGGTTTCGACCGCGTCAAGGGCGACCAGATGGGCATGTGCGCCACCGTCATCAACTCCCTCGCCCTCAGTTCCGCCCTCGGCGCCATCGGCGTGAAGAGCCGCGTCCTCACCGCCATCCGCATGGAGCCCATCGGCGAATTCTACACCAAGTGGAAAGCCATCGAAGCCATGCAGAACGGCGAAGTCGCCATCATCAGTTGCGGCACGGGCAACCCCTATTTCACAACCGACACCGGTTCTTCCCTGCGCGGCATCGAGACTGAAGCCGACGTCATGCTCAAGGGCACGCGCGTGGACGGTGTCTACACAGCCGACCCCGAAAAAGACCCCACAGCCACGAAGTTCGACGAAATCACCTACGACGAAGTCCTCAGCCGCGGCCTCCGCGTCATGGACATCACCGCCACGGCAATGTGCAAGGAGAACGGCCTGCCCATCTACGTCTTCAACATGGACGTTGTGGGCAACCTCAAGCGCGTCCTCTCCGGCGAGAACATCGGCACGTTCGTACACGCATAAGTACCGCCGTTTTTCCAGAAAACCACAGAAATAAATTCAATGGGCTGAGTCCGAACGCAAGTTTTGGCTCAGCCCATATTTTTAATCGCTCGGACTATCAAAAATTAGTCCTGAGCTATTGAAAATTAGTCCTGAGCTTTTTCAACTTAGTCCTGAGCATTCTATGTCTCCAACCAAGCTTTTGCCAGTTTTTTAACTAT
>JAUNOO010000050.1 GCA_030531095.1 Bacteroidales bacterium | reverse complement strand
ACTAATTTTCAATAGCTCAGAACTAAGTCGTCAAAGCTCAGGACTTTTGATAGCTACATCAAAGTTAGTGTCTTGATGTAGCCCCTATTTGTTAAGACTTGAGTTGGATTCACTCCGCCTCTTCCACTTCCTCCGCTTGGATGAGTGGGCTTTGCTGTTTGCTGGCGGTGCGGATGAGATAGACGGTCCAGAGTTCGAGGGCGGCGTAGATGATGAAGCCGCAACCGAGAAGAATGATGGGCAGACTGGCTATGGTCAGGGTGTCTTTGCCTAAGAGGATGTAGAGACCGGCGGCCAGTTCGAGGGCGGGTACGAGGTAGTAGGCAAAGTGTACCTTGACGCCGCGATGGATGTTCCAGAGCGTGTAGAACTGGGAGGCGGCTACCAATATGAGAATGACTGAGAGAATGTACATCATCGCTTCTACAAAAAGGGCGGGCCAGATGAGCAACACCAGTCCGAAGAGGATGCTGCCTGCGCCGACAACGGGATAGAGCATGACGCGGTCACCCTCGGGGTCGCGGCGGAAGTAGCTGACGATGGACACGAGACCGGGGATGATGAAGACTACGCCACAGAGCATGACCATCCAGAGGGTGATGCTCTCGGAAAAGACTATCAGCAGGATGCCGAGTGCGAGGACGCAAAGGGCGCGGGCGACGATGTTTTGCAGAAACTTTTTCATATTGGGCGGTTGTTTGGAGGGTTACTTCTGGGGCGCGGGGCGGCCGATGGGGTAGTACTCAAAACCGTTGTTGAGCATTTCGTTGGCGTCGTAGAGGTTGCGGCCGTCGAAGATGACGGGCTGACGCATGGAGCGGCGCACAACTTCCCACGACGGCAGGCGGAATTGCTTCCACTCGGTCAGTAGGAGCAGTGCGTCGGCGTTGAGCACGGCGTCGTACATGTCGGTGGCATAGGTGACGGCGTCGCCCAAACGGCGGCGACATTCGTTCATGGCGACGGGGTCGAACACGCGAATGTGGCAGCCTGCTTCGCGCAGGTGGTCGATGGTAACGAGTGAGGTGGCCTCGCGCATGTCGTCGGTTTCAGCCTTGAAGGCGAGTCCCCACACGGCAATGGTCTTGCCCTTGAGGTCGTCGTTGTAGTAGGTCTGCAGTTTGCGGAAGAGCACGCCCTTCTGTCGCTCGTTCACGTCCTCAACGGCTTTCAGCACCCGCATTTCGTAGCCGTTCTGTTCGGCGGTCTTGATGAGGGCCTTCACGTCTTTGGGGAAGCACGAACCGCCGTAGCCGCAGCCAGGGTAGAGAAATTTGGAGCCGATGCGCGAGTCGGAACCGATGCCTTTGCGCACCATAGACACGTCGGCACCCACCAGTTCGCAGAGGTTGGCGATGTCGTTCATGAAAGAAATGCGTGTGGCCAGCATGGAGTTGGCGGCGTACTTGATCATCTCGGCAGAGGGGATGTCGGTGAAAATCACGCGGAAGTTGTTGAGCATGAAGGGCGAATATAGGCGCGTCATCAGGTCGCGGGCGCGCTGACTCTCCACACCCACCACGACGCGGTCGGGTGACATGAAGTCTTTGACCGCCGCACCTTCTTTGAGGAACTCGGGGTTGGACGCCACGTCGAATTCGACGTCGAGTTGTCGCTTGTCGAGTTCTTCCTGAATGGCGGCTTTGACCTTGCGCGCTGTGCCTACGGGCACAGTGCTCTTGGTGACGACCACGAGGTAGCGGCTCATGTTTGCCCCCACTTCGTGCGCCACGGCGAGCACGTAGCTGAGGTCTGCGCTACCATCTTCGTCGGGGGGCGTGCCTACGGCGCAGAATACGGCTTCCACATCGTCGAGGCAGTCGGTCAGTCGGGTGGTGAAGCGGAGGCGGCCTTCGCGGAAGTTGCGCTTGACCATATCTTCCAGTCCCGGTTCGTAGATGGGGATGATGCCTTGCTGGAGGGCTTCGATTTTCTGCGGATTGATGTCCACGCACGTCACTTCGACGCCCATTTCTGCAAAACACGCGCCCGATACCAAACCGACGTAGCCGGTGCCGACAATAGCTATTTTCATAAAGTTGCTGTTATATATAATAAGGTGTACCGTCCGACTGGTGGCGGCGCGGACTTAACCGAAAAAGTGCCAATGGCTTCTGAGGCTGTGAGGCCCGGCAGAGCACATTGGCACGATTTTGTGTGAGATGGATTCTGTTTTGAATCCGTGAATCAGACTGTTCTTTTTAGCTTACTGCTGGGCCTGGCTGTTCTGACCAGTGGCAGCTGCGCCTGCACCCTGCGAAACCGGCTGCGTCTGCGTGGCCTTGAAGTCGTTGGTGACACTCACCTGCGTGGGCTCGCTCAGACAGAAGGCAGAGAAAACGCTGAAAACGACCAGCAGAGCGGCCAGCGTCCAGGTAGCTTTCTCAACGACGTCCGTTGTCTTGCGCACACCCATAATCTGATTGGATGATGCAAAACTGGAAGCCAAACCACCGCCCTTTGATTCCTGGATGAGGACGATTAAAGCCAAAAGTACGGCCACAATCACGGCCAAAATAACGAATACGCTGTACATTTCTTCTATTTGTTATATTTTTTGTTGATTACTAATTTTTGCAAGAATCGCATTTGGTCTGCAAAGTAACGATTTTTTTTTGGATAATTCAAGTTTAACTTGGTGATAATTTCCATAGCCTTCTCATATCGGCCTTGTTTGATATAGATTTTGGCTAAAGTTTCGGTGAAATAGTCCTCGTCGTTCTCCTCTTCCTGTCCTTCGGCGGGCACTTCGGGCACAAATTCAGGCTCTTCTTGCAGGACGATGCGCTCGGGCTTATGCTCGATGAATCCTTCGATAAGTTCCGAACTGCGGCGCGAGCGGGGAGGCGCGGCGAGTTGTTCATCTTCAGGCTCAGCGTCTTCCATTTGCATCAGGTAGGCCACGTAGTCTTTTGAGGCGTCGAGGACGACGGGTTTGCGGCGCGATTGCTGTTCTTCGGCTGCCACGTCGGAGCGAAGGAACTTGTCGATAAGTGCTTCGGTGCGGTCCTTGCCGCTGGCAGCGGCTTTGTCCGCCTCTTCGTTGACCGACTTCTCGGCGCGGATTTCGTAGTTGTTGCCCTCCACCATCTTAAACAGCGCGCGGCGGTCGGCCACGTAGAGCGCCGCCTTTCGCAGTTCGTCGCCAAACGTGGCGTCGTGCAGGATGAACAGATTTTGCAGGAACAAGATGCGCGCCGCCTGGTAATAAGGGTAGCGGGCTACGATTTCTCGCAGTCCGTAGAGGCTATCCTTGTCGAGGCGTTCCGGGTGGCTTATTAATTCTGCAACCGATAAGGGCATATGTTCAAATCTGTTTGTGGTAGGGTGGGCTTGTTTGGGATGAAATTACCAGTCGGCTACGGTGGCGTTGAAGATTTGCTCGGTGAGGTCTTGGACCATTTCGGTGACGAGTTCCTCCTGCACAGCCGAAAGTTGTTGAGTGGCTTCGTAGGTTGTTGTGGCTGAGAATTGTTTCTCCCAGCTCTCGTTGGTCTTGTTGTTGGCGAAGCGGATGTTCACCGTCATCTTGAGCTGGACCTGCGATGACAGACCGTCGGACGAGATACTCTTGTTGTATTGCTCGTAGTTTGTGATTTCGCCGGCGATTTGCATGTCGCCGTCTTTCTTTACAAGCTGCAGGCGCGTCTGCGTGGCGAAGATGTCCTGCAGTTCAGTGTTGAACATGGTTCCCATAGGCGACCACACGTAGGCGGCGCGGTTGGGTATGTTGTCAATCTGGATGGTCTTGATGATGTCGTAGTTGATGCTGGTGCCCGTGAACGAGTAGCTGATGCTGCAGGCGGAAAGGAGCAAGCAGAGCAACAAACTGAAAAAACTGTTGTAGAGAGGGCGGGCAGACCATTGCCCGATATGCCGTCGGAGCTTATTCCAGTCCATATTCCTTTATTTTCCTATAGAGCGTGCGCTCCGAGATGCCCAACTGGTTGGCAGTGAGTCTTCGGTTGCCGTCATAGCGTTTCAGCGCCTCCATGATGGTTTGGCGCTCGAGCGAAGCCAGAGAACCGTCGTGGGGTGACGCGTTGTTTGGCTCGGGGTCTTTGATTTCCTCCACGTCCTGGAGTATGGGCGTCTCTTCGTCTGCCGAAAAGGTGTTGCCCACGTAGCCGTTGGCGGAAGATAGTAGCGTCAGGTTGCCAGACGAATTGTTTGTCGTGACTGCCGACTTGCTTTGCCCAGTCGAGTTGTGGTTCTCGTTGACAATACGTTTCAGTTCGGTGACGTCACGGCGGAGGTCGAAGAGGATTTTATAGAGAATCTCCCGCTCGTTTTCAAAACTGTGGGGATTGTGCTCATTGTTCACCGCCACGAGTTGGTCGTGCTGACCGCGTTGCGGCAAATAGGCTTTCAAAATATCGGCGGTAATTTCGCGCGCCTCCGACGTGACGGACATGTTCTCGGCGATGTTTTTTAGCTGTCGCACGTTGCCCGGCCAGGAGTAGGACGTGAGCATGGCTTGTGCGTCTTCCGTGAGTCGGATGGGCGGCATCTTGTATTTTTCGCTCATTTCGAGGGCGAACTTGCGGAACAGCAGTACCACGTCGTTGCCGCGTTGGCGGAGTGGCGGTACATTTATCGACACCGAGTTGAGGCGGAAGAAGAGGTCTTGACGGAATTTTCCGTCGGCAATGGCCTTCTCCATGTTGACGTTGGTGGCTGCCACGATGCGCACGTCGGAGCGGCGCACTTCGCTGGCACCGACGGGGATGAATTCGCCCGTTTCGAGTACGCGGAGCAGGCGGGCCTGTGTGGAGAGCGGCAGTTCGCCCACCTCGTCGAGGAAGAGCGTGCCGCCATTGGCCACGGCGAAATACCCCTCGCGGCGGTCTACCGCCCCGGTGAATGCGCCCTTCTCGTGGCCGAAAAGTTCAGAGTCGATGGTGCCTTCGGGGATGGCGCCGCAGTTGACTGCCAAATACTTCTTGCCCTTCCGCAAACTGTGGTCGTGGATGACGCGGGGAAATATTTCCTTGCCCACACCGTTCTCGCCCATAATCAGCACCGACAAGTCCACTGGAGCAATTTTCAGCGCAATTTCCAGTGCACGGTTCAAGCCTTCGTCGTTGCCGACGACGCCGTACCTTTGCTTAATATGTTGAAGTTCAGGCGAGTTCATTATTATAGGGCGAAAGATAAGGGCAAAGTTACGAAAAAAGTATGAGAATGAACCGCGAATGTGGACAAATCCTTTCAACCTTCTTCTGGCGAACCCTTTTGCGCCTCTTTTCGTAGTTGCTGCCTCGCGTTTTTGCCGAGGAAACGGAATGCAAAACCGGGCTGCGCCTGAAGGAAATAATTGTTGCACTCCTCTCCAAAACTTCTTGAAATCCAATACGAAAGAGGGCGTAAGCAAAAAAGGAAAAAATTGTGGTAAATTTTAGGCGAATATTTACAGATTTGTTTGGCCGTCTCGGGTAAAAAAGCTATATTTGCAACATAGAGATCTCCACTTAATGTCAAACCTTAAAATACCAGAATCATGAAGAAGTTTTTGACCATTCTCTTTGTTGCATTCTGTAGCTGCACAGGCGTACTCGTGGCTCAGACGGACGCTTCCTCTCTCGTTGGCGTTTGGCAACAGCATCAGCTCACAACTGACGAACTTGGAAATCCTCACCTCACACCTGTTTCGCTCTGGAAAGTCATGACGGCCGACGGCTCTTTCTATACTTTCCTGATTGCCAGCAAGGACGCCGTCGCTGTCAAGACCAATGAAGGCACTTATAAACTGGTGGGTGACTCGGTGATTGAAGAAAGTGTGACCGCTTCGATGACTGCTCCCGCGATTGTCGGAAATGTGAACACTTTGTACTACGAGCAGCCGCATCCCGATGTGCTCCATGTGTCCTACCGCCTGCCAAAGGCCACGCGCGATGCCAAAGAATATTGGGTACGCGTGAAGCTCGGCCTTTCGGGTGTCCATTAACCGCAATTTCCCCTTGGCGGACAAGCATCGGTGACGTGGCGCACAACGCATAAGTCTATCGTCGATTGATTCCGCCGTTATCCTCCTACGAGAGGGACTTTGAAGTCGCAAACCCATAAGGAAAGCGATGCCAAAGTCCCTCTCGCTGTATTTTTTGAGCCTGAGATAGGGGCGGACTCAGAAATTTCGTTTTACTTTGCAGTAGATAAACCTGAACTATTTGACTGTATGTCCCAGAATACCTCCGATACCCCACAATCCAAAGGCGGAAGAAGACAAATTCCGTTGGAGGATTTCTTCCGCAATTCCCAAGAAGCCGCCTATCAGATTTCGCCCGATGGGCGCCACCTCTCTTTCATGGCTCCCTACGCCGACCGCATGAATGTCTTTGTCCGTCCCGTCGACGGAACAGAGGCGGTGCGCATCACGAGCGAGACAGAACGCAGTGTGGCAGGCTATATGTGGGCGGACAATCAGCGCTTGCTCTACATGAAGGACGCGGCGGGTGACGAGAACTACCAGCTCTATGGCGTGAACCTCGACGGCTCTGAGCCGCAGGCATACACGGCTTTTCCCGGTGTGCGCACAACGCTGATAGATGACCTCGAAGAAATGCCCGACATGGTAATGATTGGTCTGAACCGCCGCAATCCCGAAGTGTTCGACCCCTATCGTCTGAACCTCAAAACGGGCGAACTGACGCAGTTGGCTGAGAATCCGGGCAACTGGCAAGGCTGGATGACAGACCACGAAGGGCGGTTGCGCGCAGTGACGGCGATAGTGGACGGCGTGAATACCCAGATACTTTACCGCGATACGGAAGACGAGGAGTTTCGCCCCGTTCTGACGACGAACTTCAAAGACATGGTGAACTTTATGGAGTTCACGCCCGACAACCGCTACGTCTATGCGGCGACCAATCTGGGGCGTGACAAGGTGGCGCTGGTGCTTATGGACCCATGCGACTGTTCTGAAATCGAGCAACTCTATGAGCATCCGCAATACGACATTTCCAGCATCAGTTATTCGCGCAAGCGCAAGAAACTGCTGTCGGTCTATTGCACGGGGCATAAAGAACCGGTGCGCCATTACTTTGATGCCGAAGAGGAAGCCCTCCGCCAGCGCATCAAAGCGCATTTCCTCGACTACCGCTACGGTGTGGCCGACACTGACAAGGACGAAATGCACAGCCTAATTTATGTGGGCAGTGACCGCACGCGGGGGATGTACTATTTCTACGACGTGGAAACCGATACTGCTACGAAAATCGCTGAGACCGCGCCGTGGTTGCACGAGGAGGACATGGTGGAGATGCACGCCGTGACTTATACGTCGCGCGATGGTCTTCACATCGAGGCCTACCTCTCATTGCCGCAAGGCGTGACGATGGAAACCGCCCGCAATTTGCCCGTCGTGGTGAATCCGCACGGCGGGCCCTGGGCGCGCGACACTTGGGGCTTCTCGTCGGAGGTGCAATTTTTGTGCAATCGCGGTTACGCCGTGTTCCAAATGAACTTCCGCGGTTCAACAGGCTATGGCCGCCGCTTCCTTGAGGCGAGCTATAAGCAGTGGGGGCTCAAGATGCAGGACGACATCACTGACGGCGTACACTGGCTCATCGCCGAAGGCATAGCCGACCCGGCGCGCGTGGCCATCTATGGTGGAAGTTATGGCGGCTACGCCACTTTGGCGGGTTTGACCTTCACGCCCGACCTCTATGCGTGCGGAGTGGACTACGTCGGAGTGTCAAACCTTTTTACCTTCATGAGCACGATTCCGCCCTACTGGCGCCCGATGTTGGAGATGATGTATGAGCAAGTGGGGCATCCCGAGAATGACCGCGAACAGCTCGCCGCCACTTCTCCGGCGCTACACGCCGAGGAAATCAAGGTTCCGCTCTTCGTTGCCCAAGGTGCCAACGACCCGCGTGTCAACAAGGCAGAGAGTGACCAGATGGTGGCAGCGCTCCGCGAGCGTGGGGTAGAAGTGGAGTATATGGTGAAGGACAATGAAGGCCACGGCTTCCATAATCAGGAAAACCGCTTTGATTTCTACAGGGCTATGGAGGCTTTCCTCGCAAAATATTTGGGACAATAGCAATGAGGCTCTGATTGCTCTGATGAAACTTTCAGAAACTGCAGACTAAGTCTAAAAATAAGGGCGAAACTTGAGATAAACCTCAGTTCCGCCCTTGTTTTCTTTTTATTCTTTTTCTTATTGTGCTGATTTCTTGCCGCTGTCTTCGCTGGCAGTGTCAGCAGCATCGGTAGTGGTTTCTGCTTCAGCAGCCACCTGCGGAATGGGCGGCAGTTTTGGAGATACTTCTGCGTCCTCTGCCGGATGTTCTTCGCCTTCAGCGTCTTCGTCTAAGGATTCCATTTCTTCCTCCAGAGCGGCGAGCTCTTTTCCCTCTTCCAGTTCTTTCTCGCGGCGGCGTGCAGCACGTTGAGCCCTTCTTTCGGCCTTGTCGAGGTCGTTGGTCAGCAGGCTGTCGATGATACCGTCCGAAATACCGATGACGGGGACGTAGATGTATTCGGCGCGGATGGCTTCGGCGATGGTAAGGAAAATGCGGCCGGCGGGTTCGATGACGTCGGCGCGGTCGGGGCGCAGGTTATAGACCTCCTGACGTTCTTCGGCAGTGAGCGGAGCCAGTTTGTCGTAGATTTCCTGTAACGACTTGATGGAGATGCGTTTGCGCGCTTTGTCCTTCTCTTCGATAAGCTTGTAGAGTTTGTTGATGTTGCCGCCAGAACCGATGATGTTGATGACCCCATACTGTCGCGTGTGGTCAATGATTTCGTCCTTCATGCGTTGCCAAGCCCCTTCGGTGACGCCGCCCGTGAGGAGACGGATGGTGCCGATGTTGAACGACTGCGAATAGACGAGTTCGCCGTCCACGAGCAGGTTCACCTCGGTGCTACCACCACCGACGTCCACATACATGTAGTTGCCCGTGCGGTCTTCAAGGCATTCCAAGTGGTTGTCGTAGACGATGCGGGCTTCTTCCTGCCCGGTGATGATGTCGATTTTGATGTTGGCCGACTTCTTGATTTTCTTAATCAGTTTCGGGCCGTTCTTCGAGTCGCGCATGGCGGACGTGGCGCAGGCGCGGTATTGGTCTACGCCGTAGATGTCCATCAGGTTGCGGTAGGCCAACATCAACCGCTGCAAGTTGCGGCTTCTTTCGCGCGAAATCTTACCCTCGCTGAACACGTCGAAACCCAGTCGCAGCGGGTAGCGCAGCATCATTTCCTTGTTGAGCACCAGCAGACCTGTAGACGGGTCTGTCGTCAGACGCTTGATGAGCAACCTCACCGCGTTCGAGCCGATATCTATGGCGGCGTAGCATTTTTCGTTGTTCATAATTATTGGGGTATTTCGTTTGATTTCTGTTCCTCCTCGTTTTTGTAGAATTCATAGAGCGCAGACTGTGAGCGGAATAGCTCGCCGTCAGCCGGCACTTCGAGTGGAGAGTTGCTGCCGGTGCCGTCCACAATGCGGCCTTGGCAAGTGTCATTCAAGCCGTATTCGACGACGCGTTTCAGGTCAGCCTTGATTTCAGGATTATATACCGGCGTCACCACCTCCACGCGGTTGTCCAGATTGCGCGGCATCCAGTCAGCCGAGCCGATGAAAGTTTTTTCCTGTCCGTCGGCGCAGAAAATGAAGATGCGCGAGTGCTCCAGATAGCGGTCGATGATGCCCACGATACGCATATTGCCGTTGAGCTGCGGTAGGGTGGGGATGAGCGAACAGTTGCCGCGCACCAGCAGGTCAATCTTCACGCCATTCTCCGCCGCCTCGTAGAGTTTGTTCACCATGACGGGGTCGGTGATGTGGTTGATTTTGATTTTGATGTATGCCGGCTTGCCCGCCTGGCGGTTGCGGATTTCGTCGTTGAGCAGGCGCAGGAACTTCTGTTTCATCTCGTTGGGCGAGACGAGCAATTCCTTAAACTTGATGGGCGTGTAGGGGCGTTCGATGAAGCGGAACACGGCGTCCACGTCGCGCACGATGGGACGCGAGGCGGTCATGAGCATGTAGTCCGTATAGGTGCGTGCGTTGCCTTCGTGGAAGTTGCCCGTACTGATGCAGGCGATGTCGCTGCCCGTCTTCATCGAAATGTAGGTGAGTTTGGAGTGAACCTTCAGCCCCTCCACTCCGAAGATGACGTGCACGCCTGCCTCCTGCATCTTCTTAGACCAGTCGATGTTAGACGCTTCATCGAAGCGCGCCAGAAGTTCGATAACTACCGTCACCTTCTTGCCGTTGCGGGCGGCGCCGATAAGGGCTTTCACCACCTTCGAGTCCTTCGCGAGGCGGTAGAGCGTCGTCTTGATGCCCTTCACGTCGCGGCTGATGGCGGCTTCCTGCAACAGATTAACGTAGGAGTCGAAGCTGTGGTAAGGCACATGGATGAAGCGGTCCTGACGGCGAATGATGTTCATCAGACTTTCGCCCGTAGTCAGTTCTTTCTTCAGAATTGGTTCCCACGACGGATATTTCAAGTCCTTTCGGTCGCAGTCGGGGAAGCGCATATAGTCCTTGTGGTTCTGGTAGCGTCCGCCTGCCAGAACGGTGTCGAGTTTGTCGAGCTTGAGCGCGCCCATCAGTTGTTTGAGCAGCCCCTTCGGCATCGCCGCGTCGAAGACCACGCGCAGCGGCGCACCGCGTTTGCGGCTCTTCACGCCTTTGCTGATTTTCTGCATCGTGCCGTTGCGGAGGTCGTTGTCGATTTCCATTTCCGCGTCGCGGGTGAACTTGAACGAGTACGCCTCAAAGTCGGTGTAGTCCAGTCCGCGGAACACGAACGGCAGACAGCAGCGGATGATGTCGTCGAGGAACATCAGGTTGCAGTGCCCGTCGCGGTCCGGCAGGCGGACAAAGCGTCCGCAGCTGCTCACGGGGAGTTCCATGAAGGCGTAGCCCGGCTTCTTGCGTACGTCGTTGCGGCTCGTCATCTTGACTGCCATATAGATGTTTTCGTCCTTCTCTAGGGCAAACTCCTTGATGGCAGAGAACCACACTGGCATGAGGCGTCCGTTGAGGTTGTGCAGATAGTATTTGTGAATCACCTTCAACATTTCGTCGTCCACCTCCGTGTCCTTCAGAATGTAGATGTTCTCCTCGCGGAGCTCGTCCATGATGCTTTGGTTGATGCTTTCGAACTCGCGCGAGTATTGTGCGTTCAGTTTGTTCAGGTCTTTGAGAAGTGCCACCGCCTCCTCGCGTTCCTTCTTCATCGACGAGTCCTCCCATTCCGCCACGCGGCTATGAGTGGCCACACGGACACGGAAAAACTCATCGAGATTGTTGGAGTAGATACCCAAAAAAGAGATACGCTCCAGCAGAGGAATGTTTTTCTTACTTGCTTCTTGGAGAATACGCCTGTTGAAGTACATCCAACTGATGTCTCTTGGCAGATAGTTCTTTACCGTCTTAATCTTCATAAGTTTACCTTGATTTTGAGTCAGACTTTTCCGCAGAGCGGGAGGCGGTGGTCAGACCGTGCGCCTGCGGTGAAGCCATAATCTGTTGCAAAATTACTGAACGATTCTGCGGTAGGCCCGACGGCTGCTGTTACATTTCTGTGACATTCCGCGCGTGGACTATAAGTTTTGGTGCTGTGTAGCGCGTTGTTGGCGTCCGTCGGTTTTGTATTCCCAGCACGAGGGGTGTTGTAAAATAAATAAGGTCTCGGCTTCAACTTTTCGGGTTGCGGCCAAGACCTTAATTATTGGGAAATCCGGTGTATCAGAAAACTTCCACGTAAGAGGCCAACCGCTTCGTCTTGTCACGCAAGGCGTTGAGGTCGCCGTCGAGCGGGCCGTTGCAGACCACCACACCCATGCGGCGGTTCACACGCGTTGTAGGTTTGCCGAAAATGCGGACGTCAGCGTCCTCCTCGCACGTCAGTTCCAGACCTTTGTAGTGGGGCGGTTCCTGACTGCTGATGGGGGAGAGGATAACGGCACTCGCACCGATGCGGAGTTGTTTGATGCAGGGAATGGGCAGACCGAGAACGGCGCGGAGGTGCAGTTCAAACTCGTTGAAATTCTGCGTACCGGCTAGCGTTACCATACCTGTGTCGTGCGGACGCGGAGACAGTTCGGAGAAGTAGACGCCGTTGTCGTGGCTCAAGAAGAACTCCACGCCCCAGAGCCCGGCTCCCGTGAGGGCGCGCGTCACCTTGTCCGCCATTTCCTGCGCAGCCTTGAGGTGTTCGGGTGCAATGTGCGCAGGCTGGAAGCTTTCACGATAGTCGCCGCCTTTCTGCACATGGCCGATGGGCGGGCAGAACAGCGTGGGGCCATTCTTCTGCGTCACCGTGAGCAGTGTGATTTCGCTGTCGAAGTGGATAAATTCTTCGATAATCAATTCCTGGATGTCGCCGCGGCTGCCCTCAATGCCATAGTGCCAGGCGTGCTCAAGGTCGTCGGCCGACTTCACCATCGACTGGCCTTTGCCCGAGGAGGACATCAGCGGTTTAACGATGCAGGGGTAGCCGATTTTTTCGGCTGCAGCCTTCAGTTCATCGAACGTCTTGGCGTAGAAGTAGCGCGCAGTCTTGAGCCCCAATTCCTTCGCAGCGAGGTCGCGGATGGCCTTGCGGTTCATGGTGTAGTTCACGGCGCGTGCCGAGGGCGTCACTTGGATGCCTTCTTTCTCAAAGTCATAGAGCCGTTCGGTGCGGATGGCCTCAATCTCAGGGACGATGATGTCGGGGCGGTGGCGTTCCACCACTTCCTCCAAGGCGTCACCGTCGAGCATGTGAAACACTTCAAACTCGTCGGCCACTTGCATGGCGGGGGCGCCGGGATAGGCGTCGCAGGCAATGACGTGTTGGCCAAGGCGTTGGGCGGCAATGGTAAATTCCTTGCCGAGTTCTCCAGAACCGAGAAGCAATATTTTTTTCATAACATTGAATGAGTTAGGTCGTTGCAGAAATGCGCAAAGTCCGCACCCTCTTGTCGTGGTGGCGGACTTTGCAAAGTTACATTTTTTTTGTGTATTGACCCACTGTTGCCCTGCACTATTATTGTGCCAGCAGGCTAATTTGTGTTATCCTCTTGTTGCCGTTTGGGGCGAGGTTTTGTGTGCAGTCGTGGTCAGTTGGTCACCGCGTTTGGCGACTTCGTCCATTTGTCAGGATTGAGTTTGACGGGAATGGCCACGCCCGGCACGTAGGAGCGGGCAAAGTTTTGCAGGAATCTGAGCGTCTCTTCCCGCGGAGAGGGTGTAAACGGGGTACAATATTCCATAGGCTAATGGTGTATTTGGTGTAAGTACTTGTAAAACGGACGGGTGCCCTTTTTAGTGTGTAAAAAACAAACTATTTGTTCCAGACGAAAAAGATTTTTGAAATACAGACCATAAAAGGGGAGATTTCAGATGAGTTCCCGCTACAGCCAATATATCCGCCGCGCTGAACTGATTTCAGCGCCGTGCCCAGTTGCTGAAATTTTTGCGTGGGTTTCTAACTATTTCATCCAGAGTAAATTAAACCTCTGTCAGAATAATGAAAAATTAGTCCTGAGCTTTTGAAAATTAGTCCTGAGCTTCTGA
>JAUNOO010000049.1 GCA_030531095.1 Bacteroidales bacterium | reverse complement strand
GAAAATTAGTCCTGAGCTTTTTCAACTTAGTCCTGAGGTTTTGGAGAAGTATCACGGAGATATTTTTCAGAAGCTCGTAATGCGCTTTCATTTTGACACGAAGAACACGTACAATCGCAGTTTTTGCAAGTGCTTTCAACGTAATTTTCCCGCAATTCTCACCTTAAAAGTGACATTTTGCAAGGGCGAATTTGGTTTTCTGACAGCCTTAGTAGGTGAGCAAAAGGGGACGGGTGGTGTTGATTGAAAGATAATTTTGTGTCTGTCCCAAACCACCACGTTTTTAATCTTTATCAGATTTTCGCGGAAAAATAACACTGGCGGAGGCGGTCAGGTCGCGGGGAATACTTATATTTGGGGTGAAAATAACCTCTGTCTATCAGACAAACTAACCTAACCTCCTTCTGATATGAAAACCGAAGAAATTCTCTCAGCACTTGAAGCCAAACACCGCGGCGAGCACGAGTATCTGCAAGCCGTGCGCGAGGTGTTGCTGTCCATTGAGGACGTCTACAACGAACATCCCGAATTTGAACGCGCAAAACTGGTGGAGCGCCTTGTCGAACCCGACCGCATCATCACGTTCCGCGTCCCCTGGACCGACGACCGCGGCGAGGTACACGTCAATCTCGGCTACCGCGTCCAGTTCAACAACGCCATCGGCCCCTATAAGGGCGGCATTCGCTTCCATCCTTCTGTCAATCTGAGTATTCTGAAATTCTTGGGCTTCGAACAGACGTTCAAAAACGCCTTGACCACGCTCCCAATGGGCGGAGCGAAGGGCGGTTCCGACTTTGCGCCGCGCGGTAGGAGCGAAACGGAAATCATGCGCTTCTGTCAGGCGTTCATGTTGGAGTTGTGGCGCAATCTTGGTCCCGACCAGGACGTGCCCGCGGGCGACATAGGTGTCGGCGGTCGCGAAGTGGGCTATATGTTCGGGATGTATAAGAAACTTTCGCGCGAACACACTGGCACGTTCACCGGAAAAGGGCTCGACTTCGGCGGTTCTATTCTGCGCCCCGAAGCTACTGGCTACGGCGCACTCTATTTTGTGAAACAGATGCTCGCCGAACGCGGACTTTCCATCGAGGGGCGCACTGTCGCCATCTCGGGTTTCGGCAACGTGGCTTGGGGCGCGGCAAAGAAGGCCGTCGAGATGGGCGCTAAAGTCGTCACCCTAAGCGGCCCCGACGGCTACGTCTACGACCCCACTGGCGTTTCGGGCGAAAAGATTGACTATATGCTTGAGCTCCGCCTCTCCGGAGAGGACATCGTCGCGCCCTATGCCGAGCGCTATCCCGAAGCCACCTTCTACGAAGGCAAAAAGCCGTGGGAAGTGAAGGTCGACATCGCCCTTCCGTGCGCCACGCAGAACGAACTCGACGAGACCGACGCCCGCCAGCTCGTCGACAACGGCGTCATGCTCGTGGCGGAGGTGAGCAACATGGGCTGCACCGCCGAAGCGGTGGACCACTTCATCGCCACGCGCACCACCTTCGCCCCCGGCAAGGCCGTCAACTCGGGCGGCGTCGCCACCTCCGGATTAGAAATGACGCAAAACGCCATGCACATCTCGTGGGCGGCAGAAGAAGTCGACGCCCGCCTCCACCAAATCATGCGCGACGTCCACGACCAGTGCCTCCGCTACGGCCGCGACGGCGACTACATCAACTACGTCAAGGGCGCCAACATTGCCGGCTTCATGAAGGTCGCCCACGCCATGATGGCACAGGGCGTGCTCTGAAACACCGAATGTGTGTCGGGAAAAATCTGTAACTTTGTGGCGACAAACTAAAACTGGAATCAAAGACGAAAATGAATATCGACCAACTCATTGATATTGTGAAGGCCGCCGCCACAAAGATGTGCACCGACCATTTCGACGTGTCGCAGAAAGGCGGCTACGCCAACATCGTGACCTCGTCCGACGTCGCCGTGCAGGAGTTCCTTTGCGCGCAGTTGGCTGAGGCCTTGCCTGGCAGCGGTTTCCTGTGCGAAGAGTCCGACGAGTGGGACACGGCGCAAGAGTACACCTGGATTATCGACCCCATCGACGGCACGTGCAACTACAGTCGCGGCATTCCGCAGTGCGCCATTTGCGTGGGGCTCCAGCATGCCGACGCGATGGAAATGAGCGTGGTGTATCTGCCCATGACGGGCGAACTTTTCCATGCCGAGCGCGGTCGCGGCGCCTACCTCAACGGCAAGCGCATCAGTGTCTCCGCCCGCCCGTTCGCTGACGCCGTGATGTGCACCGCCCTCTCCGTCTACCACAAGGACCATGCCCGCGAGTGCGCCGAAATCATCCTCGACACCTTCATGCAGTGCAACGACGTGCGCCGCTTCGGCGCTGCCGCGCCCGAACTGTGCTACATCGCCATGGGGCGTTGCGAGATGTACTTCGAGTACCTGCTCAGTCCGTGGGACTTTGCCGCCGCCTCCCTCATCCTCACTGAGGCGGGCGGCTGTCTGTCCCGCCTTGACGGCGCACCCCTCTCGTTCACGCAGCCCAGTGGCATGCTCGCCGCAAACTCAGTGGAGAACCTCGACCGCCTGGTCGGCATTGTGCAGAAACATCTATGAATGAACCCAAAATGAAAACGCGCATCCTCTTTGTCTGCCACGGCAATATCTGCCGCAGCCCGATGGCGGAGTTCATCATGAAGAAACTCGTGCGCGACGCCGGTCGTGAAGACGAGTTCGAAATAGCCTCTGCCGCCACCTCCACCGAGGAAATAGGCAGCGACATGTACCATCCCGCCAAAGTGACCCTCCGTCTTCACGGCGTGCCCTTCACCCATCGCGCCGCCCGCCAAGTGACCGAGGCCGACTTTCACCATTTCGACCACATCTACCTCATGGACCGCAACAACCAGCGCTGGATGTCTTACATTCTCCCCGCCGCCATCCTCTCTTCGCCCGAGTATGCTGCGAAGGTGCAGTTGCTCATGTCGCTCGCCGGCGAGGAGCGCGACGTCGCTGACCCGTGGTACACCGGCAACTTCGAGAAGACCTACACCGACATCATGACCGCGCTGCAACATATTGTATAGGCAGCGCGTTCTGTGTGAAATATTTGCGATTGCGAATCTTTCAAATTCCTGTTTTTGTTCCTCTTTTAAGAGAAATACTCTTGCGCGGTTGAACGTTTTATCGTATTTTTGCAGTGTCTGAAGGCCGTAAGACCTGAAGGCAGACATAATTACGATAGGGCGTTTAGCTGAATATCCATCCTGGAATCTGGACAATTCCTCGTATATAGGATAGAAGCAAGGCGCCCACACTGAATGGTATATTATATCCCTCTCGGGGGAATACTATATCTAATGGTGTGGGTTTTGCTTATTAACTATATACGGGCAGTCCAGAGCCTCAGGATGATAGTAAGCGTAGTTCCCACACCTTTTTCGTGACCTTATTATTCACCCTGTTAGGGAACACAGGACTCAAATTCTTTCTATTATGACGCAAGACTACCGCAGTAACTTTGCGAGAGTTTTCACACCCCTTCATTCCTATGGAGGGTCGCCTTATTACGGCCAAGAACCTACAAATCTAACGTGTAGGTCGGCAAACTCCGTTCAGCCAATCACAGGCACTCTAACCTTATTGTCAACTAAATGAATTACTTATGAAAAGAATCAGAACTCTACTACTTTTTGTTGCCCTCTTTGGGTGTGGAGTCGTCCAAGCGACGATAACGACTACAATCAATGGGCTGAAATATAGTTTGGATGAGACCACCAACGAGGCCACGTTGGTAAGTAATAGCTATTCGTATTCGGGCGACATTGTCATTCCGGCGTCTGTCACGTATAGTGGAACGGCTTATAAGGTCACTTCAATAGGAAATCTTTGCTTCAATAATTGCAGCAGCCTTACGAGCGTGGTGATTCCTTCTTCCGTCACTACTCTTGGAAATTCTTGTTTCTATGATTGCAGCAGTCTTACGAGTGTGAAAATAGGCTCTTCCGTCACATCGTTACCTGATTATTGTTTCTCGGGTTGCAGCAGCCTTACAAGCGTGGTGATAGGCTCTTCCGTCACTTCTTTTGGAAGATATAGCTTCTCGGATTGCAGCAATCTTACGAGTGTGGAGATTCCCTCTTCTGTCACAGAATGGGAATATGATAGTTTTGTTGGTAGCGGACTTACGAGCATCAAGGTTGATGAGGCCAATCCTCTTTTTGCATCTGTTGATGGTGTTGTGTTCAACAAATCACTTACGGAATTGGTGCTATTCCCTGTTGGTAGGGCTGGTACGTACTCCATTCCCTCTTCGGTGACTTCGTTGGCCGACTATTGTTTTTATTATTGCGAGAATCTCACGAATGTGGAAATCCCCTCTTCAGTCAATTCGATAGGGGAGAGTGCTTTCTTGCGTATTCCTAATCTCGTGAGTGTCAATGTGGATGACGCCAATTCGTATTACGCGTCTGTTGACGGTGTGTTATTCAACAAGTCTCTCACGGAGTTAATAGAATATCCAGATGGTAGAACTGGCGCTTACGTCATTCCTTCTACAGTCACGACATTAAAAGATGGTTGTTTCAATAATTGTAGCGGTCTTACGAGCGTGGAGATTCCGTCTTCCGTTACTACTATTGGGAGTGGTTGCTTTTACTATTGCACCAGTCTTACAAATGTGGAAATTCCCTCATCTGTCACTTCGATTGGAGGAAATTGTTTCTCTGGATGCAGTAATCTTACGAACGTGGAGATAGGCTCTTCGGTTGCTTCTCTGGGGAGTTACTGTTTCTATAATTGCAAAAGTCTTGTGAGCGCGGAGATAGGTTCTTCCGTCACTTCGATAGGTTATCAGTGTTTCTATAATTGTTCGAAACTTACGACTCTTACATTTATGGGAACGCCAAAGTCATTTGGAAGTTATGCTTTTTATAATTGTACGAATATCTATACGGTTAACATCCCCATAGGATCATACAATAATTTCAAAGCTTATTTCAGGGCGAAGTATATAAAAGAGACAGTGCTGACGTCGGATGGACAGGGCTACTCGACCATTTGCAGCACCTCGCCTCTCAATTTTGAGGGCACAGGCGTGACGGCATACATCGCCACAGTAAATGATGGTGCAAACTCGGTGACACTTAAAGAAGTAACAAAGGCCGCCGCAGGCGAAGGACTTGTGGTGAATGCGCCTGCCGGAAGCTATGTCCTGCCCGTAGCAGCTTACGTTTTATCTTCTTCGGAGAACGAACTTTTAGGCGTGAAGTCTACGGACACGCAGCCTGTAATCGCAGCCACAGACAACTGTTATGCGCTGCGCAGTTACGATGACGGGACGGTCGCTTTTGCGAAAATCGTTGCGGACCTCACTTTCCCATATGGCAAGGCGTATCTGAAAGTTTCTGACGTATCGAATGCGCAACAGCTGTTGGTGAACTTCGGCTCTGCCACGAGCATCACCAAAGTAGGTTTGGACGAGACTGAAGAGGCCTACTATACCATATCAGGCGTGCGTGTGGAGAAACCGACAAAGGGATTGTATATCCGTGGAGGTAAGAAAGTGTATGTCAAATAAAAATGCTATCTAAAGACAGAAACCATTATGAAAAAGAGCACTTATATAAGTCCGACTTCTCGACCCATTGAACTGGAGCCTGCACATATGTTGGCTGGCAGTATCAGAATGACTGCTGACACGGAGCAGGGCATTGATAATGCAAACCAAATCCGAGCGAACAAGTTTGAATGGAACAGTGGCGATGAATTTTGGGAGGATAAATAGCTGTATATTTTAAGTATAGGGCAAAAACCAAGCCCCGACTCGTCCGTGATGGCGGGTCGGGGCTTTCGTTTTGTGTGGGAATTATGCGTCAGCGCTTATGCCAACTGCTCAGCGATGAATGCCGTCATTTCGGGCATCTTGGCTTCGGCGCTCTGGAGGAGCTTGAACTGCGCCTTCGAGCGGACGAGGTTGTGGTCGGCATACTGCGTCTTGTAGTAGGTGTCGCCGTTGATGTAGTCGGCCAGGAAGCGGACGGTCTGCATGTAGGGGAAGAGGGTGGCGGCGTAGGGCAGGTTCTCGATTTCGAGCGGCGTGAGGAAGCAGCGGGCGCTCTTCAGGTAGCCCTCGGTGAAGGCGCGGAAGATGTCCATGTTGAAGTTCACGTTGTCGAGATTCTTGTCGTCCTCGGCGCCCGTGTTGGCGGCGGAGCGGAGGAAGTCGCCAAAGTCGGAGAAGATGAAGTTGGGCATTACCGTGTCGAGGTCGATGACGCAGAGCACTTTGCCGTCTTTGTCGAAGAGGATGTTGTCCACCTTCGTGTCGCAGTGGCAGATGCGCTTTGCCAGTTTGCCTTCGCGGTGGAGGCGTTCGCCCTTGCACATTTCGTCGGCGCGCTTCTCGAGTTCGTCCACGAGCCACTGCACTTCAGCGAGGCGACCGGCCTTGTTTTCGGCTACGGCTTCGCGGAGCTGTTGCAGACGGAATTCCATGTTGTGGAAGTCCTTGATGGTTTCGCCGAGCTGTACGGGAATGTCAGCCAGCATGGCCTGGAAGTTGCCGAACGTCTCGCCGACGATGCGCGAGCTCTCGGGCGTGACGGCCGTCTGCGATACAGTGTCGGGGATGAACACCATGATGCGCCAGTATTTGCCCTCGTGGAGGTAGAAGTACTTGCCGTCCTTGGCCTTGACGAAGTTGAGCACCTTGCGGTCGATGTCTGTTTCGCCGGCAGCCTCATACTTCTTGCGGATGTGACCCGTTACGGCTACGATGTTGTCCATGAGCATCTTGACGTCGGGGAAGATGGCGTTGTTGACGTTCTGGAGCACGTAGTCGGGGGCGCTGCCCACGGTGCTTACTTTATAGGTTGTGTTGATGAGGCCATTGCCCAGAGGCTTCACTTCGGAAACCTCGCCTTCGATTTCGAACTGGGAAACGATGTGCTTGAGATCTTTCTCTTCCATGATCTTAGAATAAATGTTGTGTGTATGATTAGTGTTACATTTCTGCGTACAAAATTAGAGAAAAAACTGGCTTATCCGAAGAATCGCGGGGATAATTTTCGGGCGCGCCCTGTTTATTCTTCTGAAAATGCCGTTTCTGAGGCCTTTACGGGATGTTTGGCACACGGCGAGGGGGGTCTGCTGCGGCACTTTTGACTTTTTCGGCTGTGCCAGAGATATTCAGCTTCGCCATAACTGAAAGAAAAACAGAAGCATTGGGGGCGGCGCTCAGGTCTCGATTACCTGTCAGCCGTTCCCCAATGCTTCTGCGTACAGCGGTAGATTTATTTCACGTAGAACACGCGGCCGTCCTTGCGGGGGCGTGCGGGCGGTAGAGGACCGTCGGCATAGCCGAGGGCGACGTGACCGATGCCTTCGTAGTCGCCTTCCACTCCGATGGAGGTGAGCCACTCTTTCCACTCGGGCATCTCGAACTCCTGCTTGGCGCGGTGAATCCAGCACGAGGCGAGGCCAAGGCTGTGGGCGGCGAGCATCATGTTCTGGATGGCGACCGAACCGTCGTAGATGTAGGTGGGGGTGGACTTCTTGGTGAGGACGATGATGACGACGGGCGCGCCATAGAACGGGTCCTTCACGGGCATGTCGAAGAAGGAGGCGTTGTCGGCGGTGAGGCGGGCGATGACTTCCTTGTTGGTCACGGCGATGAGTGCCCAGGGCTGGCGGTCGTGGCCTGAGGGGGCGTAGGCACCCGCCTCAATGACCTGGTCAATCAACTCTGCCGGGACGGCATCGGGCTTGAACTTGCGCACGCTGCGGCGCGTCTTCATATTTTCGATAGCTGCATTCATATATTATATATGTATTGGGAAATGGGTGGGCGATATTGCCCGCACAAATTTACTGAATTATTTTGGGATAGGGGAAGCTGCGGCGGGGCTTTTCTACCCTTGCGCCTGCGGCTTCTCTAAAGCGGCGCGCCCCTCAGAGGCGGGCGAATATGCGGCGGGCGGTCTGCGAAGTCTGGAGACCGACGGCTTCGGGGGTGGTGGCGTAGACTCCTGCCAACTTCTGGAGCACAAGGGGGACGTACGCCGACTCGTTGCGCTGTCCGCGGTGGGGCGTGGGGGCGAGATAGGGCGCATCCGTCTCCACCACAATGCGGTTGAAGGGTACGGCGGCGGAGAGGACGGCGGGGAGGGTGGACTTCTTGAACGTCACGACGCCGCCAATGCCGAGGACGAAGCGGGGGAACGTCTGGAGCAGTTCGTGCGCCTCGTCGGCGGTGCCGCCAAAGCAGTGGAAGATGCCGCCCGTGAGCGCGTCGGCGTAGGGGCGCAACGTCTCCACGAGGTCGCGGTGGGCGGAGCGGCTATGCACCACGAGCGGCAAGCCGAGGCGGACAGCCCACTCGATTTGGCGCTCGAAAACGGCGATTTGTTCTTCGCGGCGCGAGGCGTCCCAATAAAGGTCGATGCCCACTTCGCCCACTGCGATGAAGGGGTTGCCCGGCGCGGTGAGCATCGTTTCCATGCGGTCGAGCAGGGGCGACGGGTCGGCGGGGAGTTCCGTGGGATGGAGCCCCATCATGGGACGGCAGAGGGCGGGGTAGTCGGCACACATCTGGAGCATGGGACCGATGGACGCTTCGTCGATGTTGGGCAGCAGAAGCCACTCTGCGCCCGCCGCTTTGGCGCGCGCCACAACCTCGGCGCGGTCGGCGTCGAACTCTTCGCAATAGAGGTGGGTGTGGGTGTCGATGAACACTTTTGGGGAGAAGGGGTATTTGTGAAAGTAATGCTATTGGGAAAAATGGGAAAATCGCCAGCCATATTGGGTTGACGATTTTCTTCGATTTAGCTTTTGCGACCGAGCAGCGACTGTGCATACTCCCAAAGCACGGTGCGCTTTTGGGCGGGCAGGGCTACGCGCGTGAGCGCTTCTTCGGCGAGGGCATAGAAGTGGTCGATGGCGGCAAGCGTCAGTTGGGGGATGCCGCACTCATTATATATGTCTGTGACAGCCGCAATCTTCTCCTCGGCAGGCATGGTCTTGTCGGCAATCAGTGCGGAGAGGCGCTGGCGCGTATCGGCATCGGCCTTGTTGAAAGCGTTGATGAGCAGGTAAGTCTTTTTCCCACAAAGGATGTCGCCGCCAATCTTCTTTCCGAAGACGGCAGGATCGCCGTAGACATCGAGGTAATCGTCCTGAAGCTGGAACGCCAGTCCGACGTGCTGCGCAAAAGCATAGAGCGCCTCGGCATCGGCTTCGGGGGCGTCGGCGATGAGCGCTCCAGCCTTTGTGGCGCAGCCGAGGAAGACGGCCGTCTTGAGGCGAATCATCTCGAGATATTCGTCGACTGTGACGTCGTTGCGCGTCTCGAAGTTGATGTCGAATTGCTGCCCCTCGCAGATTTCCTGCGCCGTGCGGGCGAAGAGGTCGAGGACGTCGGCGCGGCGGGTGCACTGGCAGGCCATGACGTGGCGGAACGCCATGATGAGCATCGTGTCGCCCGAGAGGATGGCGGTGTTCTCGTCCCACTTGCGGTGGACGGTGGCGCGTCCGCGGCGCAAGTCGGCATGGTCCATGAGGTCGTCGTGCAGGAGCGTATGGTTGTGGTACGTCTCCAGACCGATGGCCGCGGGGATGGCGCGCTCCAGGTCGTCGCGGTAGAGGCTGTAGACGAGCAGCAGAAGGGTGGGGCGCAGGCGCTTTCCGCCCTCCTCGAGCACATACTGGATGGGCTCATAAAGTCCCTCGGGGCTGGAGGGATAAGGCACGGCCGCAAGTGCCGCCTCAATGCGTTGCAGAATGTTGGATTTAGGGTTCATAGCAGAAAAATTATTTTTGCCCCTCGGCGCGGAGAAACCCGTTTGGGCTTGTGCCGCCGCGGTGTCGGGGAACGTGTGTCGGTGCACTATTTGATTTGGAAGTGGATGGGGAGCGTGATGCACACCGCCGTGAGCTTATCCTCGTACTTACCCGGAACCCAGCGCGGCATTTTGCGCAGGGCGCGGAGCGTGGCGCGGTCGAGCTCGGGGTGGAGCGACTTGCTGATGTGCGGGTCTTTGACGTTGCCCTTGATGTCGATGTAGAACGTCACCTCCATGTCGCCCTCAATCTTCTGGTCGATGCACGACTTGGGGTAGCGGATGTTGCTGTCGAGCCACTCCATGAGCGCCTTGTGGCCACCGGGGAATTGGGGCATTTCCTTGACGACGTCGACGGGGATGAGTTGCGAGCCCTCCGTGGGCAGGTCGATGCGGTCGCGGTTGTGGAGCGTGTCCATGTCCTCGAAGATGATTTTGTCGTCGACGATGAACGTCTCGGGGCCGTTGACGCCGAAGACGATGTCTTGCTTGGTCACTTCCACGATTTCGGGCTTCTCGTCCGCCGCCCCCTTGACGGTGGTGACCTGCGGCATGCCGCGCCCCGCCGAGACGTGCTTGACGGTGTACTCGTCGTTGTGCTCCATGCGCTTGAGTTCGCGCACGCCCTCCGCCACGTCGTGAAATTCGCGGGCAATCTTGTAGCGTATGATGAGCGAGAGGCCCGTGGGCACGGCGGTTGCCAATATCGCCCCCACCGTCACGATGAGAAGGGCGAATCTGTAGCGACGCCCCTGCCCGCTGCGGAGCTTATAGGCCCCGTAGTCCTTGTTGCGCCCCTGAAAAATCAGTTCGCACCACGATTTGGATAATAATTCCGAGCTTCTCACGTTATATATACACTACTCGTATCGGGCGGCGGGGAGGACAAAAGGGCTTCCCCGCTCAATTATCCTGCAAAAGTACTCGCAAAATCTAAATTTTGTAGTACCTTTGGACACAATTTTCGGATAAAAAATGAAAAAAAGCATATTTCTCATTTTGGGTCTGCTCATGGCCTTGAAAACCGTGGCTCAGGAGTCGACTTCGTCGTTCACTGTGCTCAAACTGCCCGTGTCTTCGCACGCGGCGGCGCTCGGTGGTGAGAACATCTCGCTCATTGAGGACACACCGTGGGCGGGTTGGTCGAACCCTTCGCTCTATTCGTCGGTGAGCGACCGCAGTCTTGGCCTCGAGTACATGAGCTACGTCGCCGGCGGCAGTTGGATGGGCGCGCAGTTCGTGAAGGGCTTCGGCGACCGCCACACTGGCGCTGTATTTGCCCAATACATGGGCTACGGCGAAATGGACGAGACCGACGAGGACGGCACCGTGATTGGCACTTTCTCGCCCAAGGACATCGTCATCGGCGCGGGCTACAGCTATCTGCTCACCGACCGCTGGGCAGGCGGTGCGCAGCTCAAGGCGGTGACGTCAAACTATGGCGGTTATACCGCCTTCGCCATGGCTGTTGACGTCGGTGCCAACTACTATAACGAGGAGACCGACTTTTCCTTCTCCGCCGTCATGCGCAATATCGGCGCGCAAATCAAATCGTTCGACTACCGCACGGAGCGCGTCCCCTTCTGCCTGCAACTCGGCTTGACGAAGGGCATGGCGCACGCCCCCGTCCGCTTCTCCATCACGTTGACCGACCTGACGCGCTGGTCGTCCGACGACTATTACCACGAGGAGGGCACCGACCTCAAGTTTGGCCGTCTGTTGCTCAACCATCTTGTGGTGGGCGTCGACATTCTCCCCACTTCCACCATTTACCTGAGCGCGGGCTACAACTTCCGCCGCGGCTACGAACTCAAGGCTGCCGGCAGTTCGCACGGCGCAGGCTTGACCTTTGGCGGCGGCATTCTGCTCAATCGCTTCAAGCTCGGTGCTTCCTATGCCAAGTACCACCTCTCTGCGTCGTCGCTGATGTTCAACGTGGCGTACGCCATGTGATGCCTGTTGCAGTGAAGCAATCCCCATAAGCCTCCTTTTTCAGCCGCCCTGCGGGGCGAGGAATAAAGGGGGCTTTTTTATTGTCAATTCAGTCTTATTTTCTATCTTTGCCCAACCAACCCGATTCAGAAGTTCGGGCAGAGGCTCAGCATTGCGCGATGTGGCGCGGAGAGCCGAGAGGCGTATAATCTTAAAAATAAGACCTTATGAAGAAAATCATTGTGGCAATAGACGGCCATTCGTCCTGCGGCAAGAGCACGATGGCCAAAGACCTGGCGCGCGAGGTCGGTTACATCTACGTCGACACGGGTGCCATGTACCGCGCCGTGACGCTGTTCGCCCTGCGCAACAACCTCTTCGACGCCGAGGGTCGCGTGGACGCCCAGCGGTTGGAGAACCAGATGCACGAAGCCGTCGTGAGCTTCCGGCTCGACCCTGCCACCAACCTGCCCGTGACGTTCCTCAACGGGGAGAACGTGGAGCAGACCATCCGCACGCTCGAAGTGTCGTCGCACGTCAGCCCCGTTGCCGCATTGCCCTTCGTGCGCGAAGCCCTCACGCGCCAGCAACAGGTGCTCGGGCACAACCGCGGCATCGTGATGGACGGCCGAGATATAGGCACTGTCGTATTTCCTGACGCCGAACTCAAAATCTTCGTCACCGCCTCGGCAGAAGTGCGTGCACGCCGCCGCTTCGATGAATTGCAGGCCAAGGGTATGCCCGCCGACTACGACGACATTCTGCGCAACGTGCAGGAGCGCGACTACATCGACTCCCACCGCGCCGTTGCCCCGCTCCGCCAAGCCCCTGGCGCCCTCGTGCTCGACAACAGTGAGATGACCATCCCGCAACAGCGCGAATGGCTTATGAGCCGGTTCTGCGAAACGGTGGAAAAACTGAGCCGCTGACACAGATGTTGAACATAGAGATAGACAACAATTCGGGCTTCTGTTTCGGGGTGACTACCGCCATCGGCAAGGCGGAGGAAGAACTGGCCGACGGCCACCGCCTCTATTGCCTGGGCGACATCGTCCACAACGGGAGCGAGTGCGAGCGCCTGCGTGCCCTCGGTCTGACCACCATCGACCACGACGCCTTCAAGGTGTTGCGCAACGAGAAAGTGCTACTACGCGCCCACGGTGAACCACCCGAAACGTATGCCACCGCCCTCGCCAACGGCATCGAAATCATCGACGCCACCTGCCCCGTTGTGCTCCAACTCCAGCGGCGCATCAAGCGCATATATTCCGAACCCGGCCATCCCCAAATCGTCATTTACGGCAAACCCGGTCACGCTGAAGTGCTGGGCCTCGTGGGGCAGACCGACGGCACCGCCATCGTCATAGAGAGCGTGGAGGAAGCCGCCGCGCTCGACTTCACGCACGACATCCGCCTCTTCTCGCAGACCACAAAACCCCTCGAAGGCTTCCGCAGCATCGTGGACTACATCACGGCGCACATCCAGCCGCCCGCCACGTTCCGCTTCTACGACACCATCTGCCGCCAGGTGGCGAACCGCCTGCCCAACATCCGCGCCTTTGCCGCCCGCCACGACGTGGTCATCTTCGTCTGCGGACTCAAGAGCAGCAACGGCCGCGTACTCTACGAAGCCTGCCGTCAGGTCAATCCCCACTCCTACCTCGTGGACACCCCCGCCGCCCTCCGCCGCGAGTGGTTCGTCGGTGCCGGCAGTGTCGGCGTCTGCGGTGCCACCTCCACGCCCAAGTGGCTCATGGAGGACTGCAAAGAGGCGATTCAGGCGTTGGAAAGCGGGACGGAATGAGGAAGTAAGGTGCAGAGGGAGAAGAATTTGCCTTTATATAAAAAAGATATACAGTCCATCCAGGGTTGCTAATTTGCAACTGTTGAAGATTTGCTGAAAGGGAACGATATACCTGTTGTCCTCGTGCAAATTATCGGCACAAAATGGGCTATGAGCCCAATTTTTATAGGACTATCTGTATCAAGATTTA
>JAUNOO010000048.1 GCA_030531095.1 Bacteroidales bacterium | reverse complement strand
GGAGGGCAAGACGGCAAAATTAGTCCGCATGACTATTAGTTGCGGATTTTAGGGAATAAAAAAAGGCGTCCGAAAAAAACTTGAATGTCTTTTTCGGACGCCGATGGGCTTTGCCCTTTTTATTTATGTTGGACTTATTTCCTATTGATTATCTGTCGCAATAGCGACAGAATCTGTTCCTGAATCCTTGAACGGATTGTCATATTTCTCCACAAGTGGCATGGTAAACCATTCGCGGGTGGACGCGGTGCGCTTTGTAATGTTGTTTTTATCGGTCATATTTTCTTAGATGTATTTAAAGGGGGGGCTGTTCTACTTGCAAAGATACGTTCTGCGCGTAAAGGGGTTCACCATTCCGAGCTATTAAAAGTATGGGTTGAGCCAACTGTTCAGAATATAATGAGTTCTCCACAAGGCAAAGTCCTGCTTTTCTTTTGTATATACAAATTCTTATCCCCACGATTTATACTGTGCCCATTTGCTGGCATACAAATTGCTTAATCGTATTAATCAATAAAAGGAATTATGACTATAAACTTAGTTCTTCCAGAAATGATTTTTATCTTTTTCCCGTATACGGCATATTGCTTCTCTAGATTTTTTAGTCCAATCCCATTTCTGACTACATAATTTCTAAGTTGTAAATTGTTGGAAACAATAGCCCCGTTCTCGTTTATTGAAATGTGAATAATAAGGGGAGATTCAGAGGTGCTGATGTTGTGTTTAATTGCATTCTCAACTAACATCTGCAGACTTGCAGGAATAACTTTTTTATGTTGCATATTTTTGTCGTTCTCTATATGGAAAATCAAATTTTCTTCAAAACGAATCTCTTCCAAAAACATATAGGATTTAACAAAGTGCAATTCTTCTTCCAATTCGACAGTGGAACGTTCTTGTGTTGTCAGCAGATAGCGATAAATGTTAGATAAATTCTTTACAAACAGATTAGCTTTTTCTGCATCGTGATAGACTAAGGAAGAAAGTACATTCAGACTATTGAATAAAAAATGAGGATTAATTTGGCTTTTCAACACTTCAAATTGATAAATAGCTTTTTCCTTTTCGGCACGGTTCAGCCGCATCTTATTTTCTATTTGCCGTTGATTGTACAAAAGAATCTCGATGAACATCACGATAATGCAATTCAGTAAAACGCTAGGGATAAGTTGCATGAAAATGTTTATGTCACTTGTAAACAAGACGTGGACAATAAACGAGGAAGGGACAACAATAAGCGTTGTCAACAGAAAATCTGTCGTCAGCGCTTTTCCTATGCCATAGGTGTCTTTTTTAGTTTGCCGATAAACTATCACCTTATAGTCTATATATCCTAATAACAGACACATGGGAAAATTGAATATAAAGTTCAAAGCTACTTTTTTCAGGTCAACCCCCTTTTCGTTTACTGCCAAAGAAAAAGCCAAAACGAAAAGGAACAGTAAAGTAGTAATAAAACCAATATATAGTAATGCGTTTTTGGGGGTCTTCATGGGTTTGGTTAAAAATATTTTTGTAATTAGTTCTTATTCCAAGTCATCCATCCATTTTAAGAAATCATTAACTCGGTCGTGGCTAACCAAAACCTCAATAGGGCACGTCGGTTGAAAAGACAATTTCAAACGGCTTGCAAAATATTTAGAAATTCTTTTGATACTACGAATATTTGCAATACAATTACGGGATACTCTAAAAAACATTTCCTTATCCAGCAAGTTGTTCAATTGCTCTAATGAATAATTGATGATATAGCACTTGTTGGAGAATAGATGCAGATACACATATTTCTCTTTACTATAAAAGAAAGCTATGTCCTGCGTTTCTACATGATGGAATGAATCGCCGATCCGCACCAAGAAGCGGTTCTTTTGTTTCCCGTTCAAATAGCTTTCTTTAAATTGTGCATATCGGGAATGCTTGGTCGTCAAAAAACTGCAATGTTCGAATTTGTATAATGCCGCCTCCAATTCCTTTTCATCTATAGGCTTTAGCAAGTAGTCGATACTATTCAATTTGAAGGCTCTCAACGCATACTCATCATAAGCTGTGGTGAAAAGAATAGGTGTATCTACGGGTAGATACTCAAATATCTCAAAACTTAAACCGTCGGACAGGCATATATCAACAATCATCAAGTCAATATGTTCTTGCTTTAATAACAAAATAGCTTGTTCTACGCTGGTAGCCCAACCAACTAATTGATAATTTGGACGTATCTTTTGAACAATTCGCTTGATTTCCTCGTAAGCAAAATGCTCATCTTCTATCAATACATATTTTGTCATCTTGTTTATCTTAAATAACTGATTGTCTTTCAAAGATACAAACTTTTTCAGAAACGATAGCGTATTCCTGCTGAAAGACGGAGCGATGGCTTAAATAAATTCGGAGTATTATCATCACTAGAAAAGCTATTGAAAAAACCATTGAAACTGCGTTCGGAAATACTTGTTGAACGCATCCAATTAGCCCCGATACCCAAAAAGACTGACATCTGTTTCGTGAAATAGAAAGAAGGACTTATGTATGTTCTCATCATTAGAGTGGAATATATTTTAGATTTTCCGTCTATATTCATAACCGCTGAAAGCCCGTCCATTTCAAGAGCAACCGCTTCTATCTTGAATTTTCTGTGTAACCATGTTGAAGCTGATACCTTCACGCCGCTTGATAGTAAATTAATACTAATCTCATATTTCCCAGAATTATGCCAATTGAGGTACCCTATAGGCAAAATCATCGGTACGCCGTAGGAATTGGTAAGACCAAAACCAAATCCGAATTGCAGGTTTTTTCGCAGATTATAAACGAATATGGTCGAGCCATTTGCCAACAAACTTTTGAAAGATATTTCGTTTGGTTCAGCATAGATGCCACATCCTAATGAAGCTAGAATACTCCACCTTTCTGAAATGGGTCTCATATGTGTTATACTGAATCCGGCATTAATAGCTTCATCGGGATTTAAATACCGTGCAACTCCTTGATTATTAAATTTCCCATATACACAATTTAGTGTTGCTGCCCAAGCAATGGTTCGCCCCTTATCATCTAACTTTGTTGAAAGTGGCAGAGTGTATCTACCCGTTACCATCATCAAGTTTCCACTTCCATATTTATTCCCCAAATCGTCTACTAATGAACTGGACGACAAATAATCAGTGCTGATATATCCTTGTCCATGAATTGCGACAGGGAGTGATAGAAACACAGATATAAATAAAGTTGTAAGAAGTTGTTCCTTATTTGCCACTTGCTTTTTTGTTGCAAAAATATCCTCTAAATCGGCAGTGAACAACCTGTTTCCGATGAGTTGCAGAATCAATAGGATAAAATGACTTATCGGATGGATAAATTTTGGGGCAAGTATATTATATAGCTGCGCGGGGAGAAGGGGATAGATTTATACTGAACCAGAATCGGTTGAGAGAAACTGCGAAAAAAGAGCAGCCCGCAAGACTTCAATTCCGTCTTGCGGGCCGCTTTGTTTGGATTCGTAGGTTGTGCGTGCGCTTAGAGCACAGCCTTCAGGCGTGTGATGAAGTCATCGGCTTCCGCCTTGGTGAGGCAGAGGGGCGGGAGGAGGCGCAGGATGTTTGTGGAGGCTGCGCCGGTGAAGACGTGCTGCTCGTGAACCAAGCGGTTGCGCATGGTCTTGATGCTGTCGGCAAATTCGATGCCTATCATCAGGCCTTCGCCGCGCACGTCGGTGATGGCGGGCGTCTGGGCGGCGAGGGCTTTGAGCTGGTCGAGGAGGTAGGCGCCTACGGTGGCTGCGTTCTCCACGAGTTTTTCCTCTTCCATCACGTCGAGGACGGCGAGGGCGGCGCGGCACGCCAAGTGGTTGCCGCCGAAGGTTGTGCCGAGTTGGCCGAAGGTGGCTTCAAACTTCGGACTGATGAGGACGGCGCTCATGGGGAAACCGTTGCCGATGCCTTTGGCGACGGTGATGATGTCGGGGCGGACGCCGAGGTGCTGGTGGGCGAAGAACTTGCCGCTACGGCCGTAGCCGCACTGGATTTCGTCGCAAACCAGGATGGTGCCGTACTTGTCGCAGGCGGCGCGGAGCCCTTGCATGAATTCTGCCGTCGCCATGCGGATGCCTCCGACGCCCTGTATGCACTCGAGGATGACGGCGGCGACGTCGCCCTTCGACAGTTCCGCCTCAAAGGCTGCCAAGTCGTTGAGCGGCAGGAAGGTGACGTGACCTGTGACGTTGACGGGGGCGAGTATCTTCGGGTTGTCGGTGGCTTCGACGGCGAGCGAGGTGCGGCCGTGGAAGGCTTTTCCGGCGGCGAGCACGCGGCTGCGACCGGTATGGAAGGATGCCAGTTTGAGGGCGTTCTCGTTGGCTTCAGCGCCCGAGTTGATGAGGAAGAGCTGGTAGTCGTCGTAGCCGCAGGCCTTGCCGAGGCGTTCTGCCAACTGCTGTTGCAGGCCGTTGATGACGGAGTTGGAGTAGAAGCCCAACTTGCCGAGCTGGTCGCGGAGTGCTTCGACGTAGTGGGGGTGGCAGTGGCCGATGCTGATGACCGCGTGGCCGCCGTAGAGGTCGAGGTACTCCTCGCCCTTGCTGTCCCAGACGTGGCAGCCCTGGCCTTTTACGATTTCGATGTCGAATAGGGGATATACGGGAAATAGATTCATTGTTTTTTGGCGTTATGGGGGTAGACACTTTGCGGAGCGGCGTCAGAAGGCGACGGGCTTCAGCAGCAGGCCGGTGGTCTCCTCGAGACCGAACAAGAGGTTCATGTTCTGCACCGCCTGACCGGCAGCGCCCTTGAGCAGGTTGTCGATGCACGACGTGACGAGCAGTTTGTCGCTGTGGCGCTCCACGTGGATGAGGCACTTGTTGGTGTTGACCACTTGCTTGAGGTCGATGGCGCGGTCCACATAGTGCGTGAAAGGGGCCTCGCTGTAGAATTCCTTGTAGATGCTGACGATTTCCTCCTCGGGGGCGTCGCATCGGACTACCTCGGTGGCGAAGATGCCGCGGGGGAAGTCGCCGCGGTAGGGGATGAAGTCGATGGCGCAGTCGAACGAGGGTTGCAACTGGCGCAGCGACTGCACCACTTCGGGTACGTGCTGGTGGTTGAAGGCCTTGTAGATGCTCATGTTGCCCGAGCGCCAAGAGAAGTGGGTGGTTGGTCCCGGCTTCACGCCCGCTCCCGTCGATCCCGTGATGGCGTTGACGGCGATGTCGCCCTGCAGCAGTCCGGTCTTGGCGAGGGGCAGCAAGCCGAGCTGGATGCAAGTGGCGAAGCAGCCCGGGTTTGCCACGTGCTGCGCTCCCATGAGGCGCGTGTGGTTCAGTTCGGGCAGACCGTAGATGTAGTCGTTGTCCTCGGCAGCCAGGCGGAAGTCCTGGGCGAGGTCGATGATGCGGACGTCCGCCGGGATGTAGTGGTCGGCGAGGAATTGTGTGCTCTTGCCGTGTCCGAAGCAGAAGTAGACCACGTCCACTTCCTCAAAGGGGAGCTGGTCGGTGAAGCGCAAGTCCGTTTCGCCGTAGAGGCCCTCGTGGACGTCGGTGATGAGGTTGCCGGCGTTGCTTTCGCTGTTAATGAAAACGATTTCGGCTTCCTGGTGGTTGAGCAAGAGGCGGCACAGTTCGCCGGCCGTGTAGCCGGCCCCGCCGATGATACCTATGCGAATCATGGAGTATTCTTGGGGTGTGAGGTTGGGGTTGAAAAATAAATGTGCGGCGCCGTCACGCCCATATATGCGAAGGGCGCCGCACGTTTTTTTCTTATTGAATCTGTTTGTCGTTCTCGTGGTTCGTGTAGAATACGCGGAGCGGCGTGGAGAGCACCTTGATGAAGCCCTTGGCGTCGTCGGCCGTCCAGCCCTTCTGCGTTTCGCCGTATTCGCCGAACTTCGTCTTCACGAGGTCGTCCGGACTGTCCACGCCCACGGTCGAGAAGCTGAGCGGACGCAGTTCGAGGATGACCGTACCGTTCACGTAGTGCTGCGAACTGTCGAGCATGGCTTCGATGTCGCGCATCACCGGCTCCAGATACTGGCTCTCGTGGAGGAACATGCCGTACCAGTTTGCCACTTGGTCCTTCCAGTACTGCTGCCACTTGGAGAGCGTGTACTTCTCGAGGAAGCGGTGCGCACCGATGATGAGGGCGGGTGCTGCGGCCTCAAAGCCCACACGGCCCTTGATGCCGATGATGGTGTCGCCCACGTGCATGTCGCGGCCGATGCCGTAGGCGGCGCCAATCTCCTCCACCTTGCAGATGGCAGCGATGGGGTCGTCGAAGCGTTCGCCGTTGACCGCCTTCAGTTCGCCCTTCTCGAACGTCAGTTTCAGCTGTTCGCTGCCCGTCTTCTTCACCTGCTTCAGGTACGCCGTTTCGGGCAGTCCCTGCTTCGAGTCGAGGATTTCGCCGCCGCAGATGCTCGTGCCCCAGATGCCCACGTTGTAGCTGTACTTCAGCTTCGTGAAGTCGGCCTTGAAGCCGTTGTTGTTGAGGTAGTCCACCTCTTCCTGGCGGGAGAGGTTCTTGTCGCGCGTCAGGGTGATGATTTCCATTTCGGGGCACATCACGAGGAACGTCATGTCGAAGCGCACCTGGTCGTTGCCAGCACCCGTCGAACCGTGTGCGATGGCCTGCGCGCCGATTTCCTTGGCGTAGCGTGCGATGGCCATGCCTTGGAAAATGCGCTCGGACGATACGGAGATGGGGTAGACGTTGTTGCGGAGCACGTTGCCGAAAATCATAAATTTCAGGCTCTTCTCGTAGTACTCGTGCGTGACGTCGAGCGTGACGTACTTCGTGGCGCCGAGCTTGTAGGCGTTCTCCTCGTTCGTCTTCAGTTGTTCGGCACTGAAGCCACCCGTGTTGGCGCAGGCGGCATGCACTTCATATCCCATTTCCTTGGCCAGATACATTACGGTGTAGGAGGTATCGAGCCCGCCGCTGAAGGCGACTACAACTTTCTTTTTCATATTCTGTCTTTGGTTTGATGTTTTTGTGCCGTAGTCCGCTGCCAGAAGGGCGCCGGGCGCGGCGTGATGTGATTTCTGATTTGTGAGGAATGATTATTCCAGTCCCTCGGCCTTGCGCACAAAGTCGACAACGTCCTGCGGCAGTTCCACCGGCAGCTTGTCGTTGGGGTGACGTGCGGGGTCGTAGAGCATACCCGTGCAGACGCAGTACTTGCGGCCCGTGCGTGCCAGTACGTCGCAGTTGATGCAGCAGGGATGTTCGGGCGTGCCGCAGCCTTTCCAGTATTCGTCGTCCTGGGTGAGCTCGGCGAAAGGCACAGGCACGTAGCCCAGCGCCGTGTTGATGCGCATGACTGCGCCCGAGCTTGTCAGTCCGAAGAGCTTGGCCTGCGGCCATCTCACGCGCGACAGCGAGAAGGCGAGGCGCTTGATGCGTGTGGCCAAGTGGTGCCCGCGGAATTTCGGAACTACGATGAGGCCCGAGTTGGCGACGTAGTGTTTGTTCTCCCAGCTCTCGATGTAGCAGAAACCGGCGAACTCCTCGCCGTAGAGGGCGATGACGGCCTTGCGTTCCCTCATCTTGGTGGCCACGTATTCGTGTGTTCGCGACGCGATGCCTGAGCCTCGCACTTTGGCCGATTCGGTGATAGTCTGTAAGATGGTGTCCACGTACTTTTCATGCGATCCGTCGGCCACGATGACCTGGATGCCGTCGTTGTATTCTTCCATTTCTTTTGGGTAAATGTATATCGTTTAGTCAGGGTTGTAAAATCTGTTTCTTGAAAAAACGCCCCGCTCAGAGCATGATGCTCTTGATGGCGGGAATCACTTCGGCCAGACTGTCCACAAACGCCTGTCGCTCCACGCCTTCGGCGATGATGAGCAGGATGGTGTCGTCGCCGGCAATAGTGCCGATGATTGTGGGCAGGCGTCGCGCGTCGATGTCGGACGCCAATCCGCCGGCGTAGCCCGGTCGCGTGTGGATGACGGCGAGATTGCCCGAAAAGTCAATCGACTCAAATCCCGTGGCGCGGAGGAAGTCCGACATGGTGCCGGGGCTCGTCGTGCGCCGGTAGTTGGGGTGCTCGGGTAGGATGTAGCGGTAGCCGCCTGCGAGGGGGACCTTCACGGCCTTGAGCTTGCGCAGGTCGCGCGAGAGGGTGGCCTGCGTCACGAAGAAGCCGTGGCGTGAAAGCTGGCGCAGGATGCTCTCCTGGCTTCCGGTGTCGTCGCGCGACAGGATGATGCGCAGTGTCTCGAGGCGGTCAATTCGTTCTTTCATGATGAGTTTTTATAAATATGCGGCAAAGGTACGAATAAATTCATTACTGTACGAATATTATTCACTTTTTATTCATCTGAGCGTTATTTTATAAGCGCGGCGGAGGCAGAAAGGCGAATTTCTATGCCTCGAAATCAAATTCAGACCGCAGTTTCCTTAGTTGGGGCGCGGGATTTCTGGAATTTTGTCGGAATAAATAAAACTTTGCCCAGACTCAGGCGTAGGGTAGAAAAGTCCGGGTCGGGGTTGTGGTTTCTTGGGGCGGGCTTTTTGTGGCGCACAAAGAAAGAACCGCACCAGAATTTGTTCTGGCACGGCTCTTTCTGTGGTTGCAGTCACTCCTATATATAATAAGGAGTGGGATTTTCGGATTTAGGCGTTCTCCTTGTCCTTCTTCTCCTGTACGATGGCGTCGATGACCGCCACGGCGGTGATGTTGACGATGTCGCGCACGCTGCATTCGAAGTCGGTGAAGTGGATGGGCTTGTTCAGACCCATCTGGATGGGGCCTACCACTTCGGCGTCTTCTGCCATTGTCTTAATCATCTTGTAGGACGCGTTGGCGGAAGTCAGGTTGGGGAATACGAGCGTGTTCACGTCGAGGCCTTTCAGACGGGTGAAGGGGTACTTGTCGTCGCGCAGTTCCTTGTCGAGCGCGAAGTTCACCTGCATTTCGCCGTCGATGGCGAGGTCGGGGTACTCCTGCTGCATCTTTGCCACAACGTCGTGAACGACCGAGGGGCTGCCCGTCTTGTCCGAACCGAAGTTGGAGTAGGACAGCATGGCGATGACTGGCGTGCGGTTGAAGAAGCGCACCGTCGAAGCCGACAGTTTGGCGATGTCGAGCAGCGCCTCGCGGTCGGGATGGCGGTTGATGAGGGTGTCTGCCACGAAGTAGACGCCCTTCTTCGAGTTGATGAGGTGCATGGTGCCGAAGTGCTTGTAGCCCTTGCGGATGCCGATGACCTCCTTCGCCACCTTGATGGTGTTGGAGTATTTGGTGTAGAGACCGGTGATGAAGGCGTCGGCTTCGCCCGTCTCCACCATCATCATGCCGAAGTAGTTGCGTTCGTACATCTTGTCGATGGCCTCCTGGAGCGTGTAGCCCTCGCGCTGCTTCTTCTCGGCGAGGATTTTGGCGTAGCGCTGGCGGCGTTCAGTCTGGTCGTCGTTGCGCAGGTTGAGGATTTCGGCACCTTCGAGGTTGAGGTCCATTTCCTCTGCCATCTTGCGGATTTGCACGTCGTTGCCGAGCAGGATGGGGTGGCAGATGCCTTCCTCCTTGGCACGGATGGCGGCTTCGAGCATCGTGGGGTGAGTGCCTTCGGCAAACACTACGCGGCGCGGGCTGAGGCGAGCCGTGTCGTAGAGGTTCTGGGTGAGTTTGCTCTCCTGACCCATAAGTTCGCGCAACTGCTGGCGGTAGGCCTTCCAGTCGGTGATTTCCTTGCGTGCCACACCGCTTTCGATGGCGGCCTTGGCTACAGCCATGGACACCTCAGTGATGAGGCGCGGGTCGACGGGCTTCGGGATGAAATAGTCGGGGCCGAAAGTGAAGTTGCGCACGTGGTAGGCGCGGTTCACAATGTCGGGCACCGGGCGGCGAGCCAGGTCGGCGATGGCGCGTGCGGCGGCGAGCTTCATTTCCTCGTTGATGGCTTTGGCAGCCGTGTCGAGTGCGCCGCGGAAGATGTAGGGGAAGCCGATGACGTTGTTGATTTGGTTGGGATAGTCGGTGCGTCCCGTGCTCATCAGCACGTCGGGGCGGGCCTCCTTGGCGTCCTCGTAGGAGATTTCGGGAACGGGGTTGGCGAGGGCGAAGATGATGGGGTTGTTGGCCATCGACTTCACCATGTCCTTCGACAGGATGTTGCCCTTCGAGAGACCCACGAAGACGTCGGCGTCCTTGATGGCCTCTTCGAGCGTATGGAGGTCGCGGTCGGTGGCAAATTCGCGCTTCTGCTCCGTCAGGTTGGGACGGTCGGCGCGGATGACGCCGCGCGAGTCGAGCATCACCACGTTTTCGCGGCGTGCACCGAACGAGCAGTAGAGGCGCGTGCAGGAGATGGCGGCGGCGCCGGCACCGTTCACGACGATTTTGGCTTCCTCAATCTTCTTGCCCGCTACGTCGAGGGCGTTGATGAGGCCTGCGGCAGAGATGATGGCGGTGCCGTGCTGGTCGTCGTGCATCACGGGGATGTCGAGTTCCTCCTTCAGGCGGCGTTCAATTTCAAAACATTCGGGTGCCTTGATGTCCTCAAGGTTGATGCCGCCGAAAGTGGGGGCGATGGCTTTCACCGCCTCAATGAACTTTTCGGGGTCCTTTTCGTCCACCTCAATGTCGAAAGCGTCTACGCCGGCATATATCTTGAAGAGCAAGCTCTTGCCTTCCATCACGGGCTTGCCGCTCATTGCGCCGATGTCGCCCAGTCCCAGCACGGCGGTGCCGTTAGAGATGACCGCCACGAGGTTGCCCTTGTTGGTGTACTTGTAGGCGTCGTGCGGGTTGTTCTGGATTTCAAGACAGGGCTCAGCCACGCCAGGAGAGTAGGCGAGGGAGAGGTCGGTCTGAGTGCGGTAAGGTTTGGTGGGAACAACTTCTATTTTTCCCGGCTTGCCCTGTGAGTGGTAGAGCAGCGCTGCTTCTTTTGTGATTTTTACCATAGTGTAGTAGTCTGTTGAATTTTCCGTGCAAAGTTAGTGATTTGGTGGGAAACGCAAAGGGGCTGAGCGCGTTTTTTTGAGCGCAAAGTCGAAAGGTTTCTTATCAGATGTTGGAGAAGTTGAAACGCACCGACAAATATGGTGCAGACCACCGCCGGCAGCCTGCACCATACACGTTTCTTCTGGGTTGGAAAGTCGCCCTGTCCCGGACTTATCTCGCCAACACCTTTATGGCCTTTCCGCCGGAGCGGACGATGTAGAGGCCGGGCGAGACTGTGGTCTCCGTGCCCTTGCCCACGCACTTGCCGTCCATGCTGTAGACGGCTGCGTCCTGAGCGTCCTCCACGCGGATGACGCCGCCGCTCACGCTCACGGCGGGCAATTCGCCGGCGGTCTGGACGTTACTGATGCCCACGTAGATGTCTTCGGCGTCCTCCACAATGTTGGTGAAGCGTTTCCATCCTTCGGCGGCGCGGTAAGCTTCGGCACAGCCTGCCGGCACATGGAGCGTGCCTTCAGTCGAATCGCGCAGCGTGTAATCCATTTCGTAATCGGTGATGGCGACGGGTGTGGGGTTCAGCACCGTCACGTCTGCGAGCGAGGTGCAGCCGAAGAACGCGCCCGTTTCAATGGTTGTCACGCCGGCGGGAATGGTGACCTCCGTCAACCCTGTCATGCAGAAGGCGAAGGAGTTGATTCCAGTGATGCCCCACGGCATGACGAAGCGCGTCAGGTCCTCGTTAAAATTGAAGGCTCTCTCTGGAATCATGTCGGCGGGATATTCGTTGTACGCCACCACTTGAGTGCCCATCATGTCGATGTCTCTGATGCCCGACTCGTTGAGGAATGCGAAGTCGCGCTGGTCCACATCGCCAGTCAAGACGATGCTCCGTATGGCGTCGAGGTCATAGGTTTCCAACTCGCTCTCCAGTGCGCCGGGACTGCTGACCGCCACCGTCAGAGGGTCTATCATATCGCTTTCGGTGTAGGCGCGCACCTTGATGGTGTAGTCGTCGGAAAGGGCTTCGATGGCATAGAGCGCACTGTTGTCGGCAGAGCGGGGCGACAGCTTCTCCCCGTTGCCGCGCACCACAGTGCGGACGGCTTCGGCAGGCACGGAAATGTTGAAGTAGTAGGACGAGCCCGCGATGACTTTGCCGTTGTATTTGTAAATCGAGTCGCTCTTCGTTTCTTCGCAGGTGACGTTCTCGCCCAGGTCGAACGTCACGTCTACGGTCGCCGGTTCATAGCCCAGAGCGGGGATGGTGGCGGGTGTGTTGTCGAAGGTGTAAATCTGTCGGTAGACCGTGCTGCCTGTGGCCTTGCTGACCAACATGAGGGAGTCGCCGACCGTGGCGTTCAGCGTAGGTTTGCAGGTGAATACCGTAGCTACGTCCTCGACGTATCCGTAGTCGAGATTAACCTTGACGGAGTCGAGCAGTTCGCGCACTGAGCCGTCCTCAGATACGAGCGCCACATAGGCGTAACCGTCGAACGTCGGTGCGCCGCCGTTGCAGATTTTGCAGGCTATGGCGTTGAAAGAGGAGCCGGCCTTCACGTCGGCCGTGTTTGCCACGAAGCCGGTGAAGCCGTTCAGCGGCCACGCCATCAGCGACAGCGGCGACTGCGGCAACACGGCGCCGTCCTCCTCCTCTGTCGTGGCGGGCTGCACGTAGAAGAGGGCATATTGTCCGATGTAGAATTCGTTGTAGCCCGTCGAAGTGCTGTCTGACAGTATGTCGCCGAGTATGTAGAAGCCGTTGTATTTGCCGTTCCATCCCCAGTTGATGCTGAAGAGGTTGTCCTTGTATCCGTCCACCACGTAGGCGTGCCCATCGCCGTTTTCGTTCTTCGAGGTGTAGATGATGGGGCGGTCGGCGTCAATTTCCTGGCGCAGTTTGTCCCTCCACATTTCGTCTTCCATAGAAAGGTGCGTGTAGGTCTTGATATTGTCGCTATAGCCGAAGTAGTTGACGAGCGCGGTCAGTGCGCCTTTCATACTCGACCCGCTGCCGTCCTCGGTGTAGTTCATTTCGGTGGCAATGCCGAGATCGCGCATCAGCGTGGCGACCGCCTCTGCCTCCGCGTCAGAGTAGGAACCGGTGTACGTCGCGCGCATGTTGTCCCAGTCGTAAGTGCTTTGGGAAAAGTCGGCAGATAGCGTCTGGTCGTTCCAGGTGTAGCTGTGCGAGCCCGTGCCCGTGGTGGGGTGGCCGTAGTAAGCCATGACGATGCCCAATGCCGTCGCCACGCAGCCCGTGGGATAGTTGTTGGGGGTATATTTGTTGAAGGGCGCATACTGTCCCCAGTCGTTCGTCTCCAGCAGCTTCTCCCCCACGAAGTTGTCCGTCGTAAAGTAGTCCGTAGTATCGTTGGCAGGCGCGGCGCTGGCGGGGATGGACTCAATCTGGAGGCGGTAGGTTTCGAGCAATTCCTTCAGACCGTCGGGCATACTGTCTTCGCTGAACGTGCCCGTCGTGGAATAGCCCAGCACCGCCGGCGTGTTGTCGTCGCCCGAGATGATGACGAAGCCCTCCTCGTCGTCGTTGAACACATAGTAGGCGGACGTGGCAGTGCTGACCGACTGCACTTGCAGTCCGCTCCTCGTCGGTACCGCCTTGTTCCAGAAAGCGCACGCCTTTGCCCGCGCCTCTTCCGGCGTAATCTTGCGGGCGGTGAGGGTGGACGCCATGCAGACCATCAACAACGTGAGTATTAACTTCCTCGACGTGCCCTGCGGGCGGCAGAACGACGCCTTTATTTTAGAAATCTTTATCATGAAACGGATTTTTGTGGGTTTTCCGTGCAAAGTTAACGATTTTGGGAAACACTGATGGCACAAACTGCGATATTCTATAGATTAAGCCCCGATTTTCTTTCTGTTTTTGGAATTTCTCCTTCTGATTTTAGTACTTTTCCCTCACTCTTTTAACCCTGCGCCAGAGCCTTCAAAAACTAGTCCTGAGCATTCTATGTCTCCAACCAAGCTTTTGCCAGTTTTTTAACT